>JADZEM010000012.1 GCA_020850535.1 Chloroflexota bacterium | reverse complement strand
GATCTGGGCCAGCGTCGTGGCCGGCGTGAGCGACGGGAGCGCCAGCGGAGCGACCGGGAACTCGCGCTCACCGGCCACCTGGAGGGGCGCCCGACTGGTCACGAGCACGGTGAGCGTCGGACAGGCCCGGAGGAGACTTGCTACAAGGGGCGCGGCCGCGATCACCTGCTCGAAGTTGTCCAGCACGAGGAGTGTACGCCGCTCCCGGAAGTGCCCGGTCAGCAGATCGAGCGGCGTGCGACCGGGGGGTTCCTGGAGCCTGAGCGACGCGACGATGGCCGAGGCGACACGGTCGGGATCGGTCACCGATGCCAGCTCGACGAGATGGGCTCCGTCGTCGAAGGCATCGGCGAGCCGCTCGGCGATCTCCAGGGCCAGACGCGTCTTGCCCGAGCCGCCCGGGCCGGTCAGCGTGACGAGCGCCGCCTCACCCTTGAAGATGCGCAGCAAGTCGGCAAGCTCCTGCTGGCGCCCCAGGAGTGCAGTCGACTGGCGCGGCAGGCGGTGTCGCCGTTGTTGGGCGGATGGGTCCAACACTGGACTCCCACTTCCTGGTGACGCGACGAGGTTGAGCCGAGCGTGGCAGCGCGCTGGGAAGCAGGCGACGAGGCCGAGGCCCGCGCCGCTGCTCCGCCTGACAGCAGGGCAGCGGCGCGGGCCTCGGTCGGCGCTAGAGGCCGTACCAGTTGGCGAGCCAGCCGTTCATCTGCTCGATCTCCGCGCTCTGTGAGGTGGTGATCGCCGTACCGAGATCCTTGATCTCCTGGTGCGCCGCGCGGTCGGGGATCAGCGCGGCCATGTCCAGCGCATCCTGGTGGTGTGGGATCATCAGGCTCATGAAGACGGCTTCGAGGCGGTTGGGCGGCAGCTTGTCGAGGGCGGCCATCATCGACATCGCATGCATGTCGCCCATCATGCCGATCGGGCCAGCGCCCTGCCCCTGATGCATTGGCATGCCCTGCCCCTGATGCATTGGCATGCCTTGCCCCTGATGCATGCTCTGGTGCATCGGTATCCCGGCCGGGTTCATCATGCCGCCCGAGTGCATGCCCGGCATGCCGGTGGCCTGTCCCTGGCCCTGGTGATGGGCGGCCATCATGGCGAGGTGATCCGGCAGCTCAAGTCCGTACCACTCCTTTGCCCAGGCTCGCATCTGGGTGATCTCGCGGGTCTGGGCGTCGGTGATCGCCTGCCCGAGCTGCTTCAACTCGGGGTGCGTCGCCCCGGTCAGCAGCGGGCGCGCCATCTCGACGGCCATCGCATGGTGCATGGTCATCTGCGCCAGGAACGCCCGGTCAAAGTCGTCGCCGGTCAGCTGATCGAGCGAATGGCCCGTCGCCGGGGCGGCCTGCGCCCGCAGGCGCAGCGCGGTCATCGGCATCAGCAGGACGGCCAGCGCAACGAGCGCCGACAGGCCGGCCAGCCACCATAGGCGTTTCATGGAAATCTCCTCCAGGTGGGTCGTCTGCTCAAGCCAGAGATGAGATCGGATCTCAAATATCGGATCTCGAATCTAGAGCCTGAACACCTGGAGGACGGCTTGCGAGTCGCCGCGCGCCGGCGGCCCGACCTCGTCCGGCAGGACGCGCCCCGCCGTCAGTGGCAGCACGTCCACCACGCTGACCGGTGCCGCGAGACTCAGAAGCGCCGTCGCGCTCGGCTGCGGGCGTGACGCCGTCCACTCGATGCCACAGTGCCCGCCATGCTGCTGGTGGGACGCCTCGACGTGGGCCATCCCAGCCATGCGCGCATGGTCCGGGGCAGATGAGGCGATGCCGGGTGAGGCGATGCCCGCGGACGCCGTGGCCCCGTGAGCCATCGGTGCACCGTGCATCGGGATGGCCATCATCAGCAGATGCGCGGCCAGGCTGACAAGCAGCAGCAGCGCGCGTCGTCGAGGCGCACCCAGCGCACGTACGTGCAACCAGACCTGAGTCATCACGGGCAACGGACCCGCCCTCATGAAGTCTCCAGCGTATTGTCACTCGCCGGGCGAGCGTCCGGGAAGGGGTCGAATGTCACGCTGTCAGTGCGCGAACCCGGGACAGCCTGCCCAGCGCTGACCGTCGCACGGGGCCATCGTCTGGGCTGTTCGTTCCCGAGGCCCGGCCTACCGTTCGGGGGCGGCCGTCCCGTTCGCGGCCGACGGCGCGGCCTCGATGGGCATCGTCACCGTGATGCGCGTCCCCTGGCCCGGCGCGGTCTTGATGCTGAACGATCCGCCCACGCCCTCAGCGCGCTCACGCATGATCGCCAGCCCGAAGTGTGCGCCCACCGGCGAGAGGTCCAGGTCGAAGCCTCGGCCCTCGTCGGTGACGATCACCCGCAGGCGCGGACCACCGGCGTGCACGACGATGTCCAGCGCCAGGGCCGCCTGGCTCGTTCGGGCATGCTTGCGGACGTTCGCCAATGACTCCTGCACGATCCGCACGAGCTGGACTTCGACGGCCGGTGCCAGCCGAACCTGGGCCACGCCCGGCCCGATCTCGAACGCGACCTCGACGCCGGACTGCTCGTGGTATCGATCGATATACTCGGCCAGGACGTCCACCAGCGGCCGGTCCGCGCCGCCGCCGCTGCTGCGGAGGCCAAGGATCGCCTCGCGGACCTCGCCGTAGGTCTCGCCGACGATCTCCCCGATCTGCCGGAGCGCCGTGTCGGTGGCCGGGCAGTCGCCGTGCGCAAGCGACTCCCGCGCGGACGACGCACGCAGCCGGACGTAGCCGAGCGCCTGGGCCAGACTGTCGTGCAGCTCGCGGGCGATGCGCTCGCGCTCCACCGAGGCCGCCAGCCCCTGCACCTGTCCATGTAAGCGGGCATTCTCCATCGCGACGGCCGCCTGCGCCGCGAACAGCGTGACCCCTTGTTCGTCGTCTTCGGTGAACGGGATCGGGCCGTCCGCACCCTGCTTGTCCGTCAGATAGAGGTTGCCGTAGACCCGCCCATGCAGCACGATGGGCACGCCCATGAAGGTCTGCATCGGCGGGTGGCCGGCCGGAAACCCGACTGAGCGTGGATCGCGCGCAATGTCCGCCACGCGCAGCGGGTGGTTGGCCTCGAAGATCGGGCCGAGCAGACCCCGCCCGAGCGGTGGGTCGCCAAGCTGTGCGCGCTCCTCAGGCGACAGGCCGGCCGTCAGGAAGCGGACGATGTGCTGTTGGTCGTCCACGACGGCGAGCGCGCCGTAGCGTGCCCCGGTCAGCTCCCGGGCCAGATCCACGATTCGCCGGAGGACTGTCTCCAGGGTCAGCTCGGCGGAGAGAACCAGCCCCGCCTCGTGCAGGCCGCGCAACTGGGCCGCCTGTCGCTCGGCCGTCTCACCGACCCGCCGCAGCTCTCGGTTTTGCCCGAGGATCCGATTCTCCATGCCCTCGATGCGGTCGAAGACCGCGCCGGAGAAGACGCCCACGGCCAGCGCCACCACGCTCAGGACGATGAAGTAGCCGGGCCACGGATGCAACAGCTCCGGCCAGACCTGATGGCGCACCAGATCGACCACGGCCAGAAAAAGGATCGGCCCGGCGATAGTCAGCCAGCGCAGCGTCCGGTGATGCATGTACGCATAGTATCGCGGCTCGTGCGCGGCTGCCGCAGACGCTCGCTCCCGCCTGCCATCTGCGAGATTCGGGCCGTCGATCTGTACGTTTGCCTACAAGTGCACCAGTTGGGCGCCCCAGACCCTGACCCTGGCCACCGAGCACCAGATCTGCCTGGGCCACCAGGAGCGCGATCTGCGCCCCTCGGTCATCCACCGTAAGTCATCGGTGGCGTCCGCTCCGCCTGGGGCACCGAAGCCTCAGCCATCCGCACCACCATCCTCGCCACCGCTCGCAAGCAGGGCCGGAACCTGCTCGACGCCTCCCGTGCCGTCGCTGGTCCCTCGCCCCTTCAGGCCATCCCTGCCCGCTCGTAGTCTCTACGTGGAGCGTTACGGGGATGGAATCTTGACGTCTCTCTGGAGGCGTGGTATCCACCAGAGAGAGAGATGGTCGGAGGCGTTGGATCATGGATCCTCTGGAGACGGTGTTTGTCTTCTGCTTCGTCTTCGGCGTCGCGATGAGTGTCATCTCACTCGCCTTCGGCGTGTTTCACGGCGGGGCGCTCGGAGATGGGAATCACGGTGGCCTGCACCTCGGCGATGCGGGCGGCGGCCATGACGCCGGCGGGGCTGGGCAGGGCGGAAACGGGCAGGACGTGTCGCCGCTCAATCTGCAGACGATCACCGCGTTTCTGGCCTTTTTCGGCGGAAGTGGTTGGGTGTTGTACGGCTCGGCTGGCCTGGGAGCCGCCCTGGCGCTGATCGTTGCGACGGTCGTCGGGTTTGGCGGCGGAGCCGTCGTGTTTCTGTTCCTGGTCAAGGTGCTGCTGGCCGGGCAGCGGTTCATGGACCCGGCTGAGTCCCGCATGGAAGGCACAGTCGCCCAGGTCACGATGGCGATCCACGCAGGCGGGACTGGCGAGATCGGGTTTTCGCGGGACGGCGCGCGGCGGAGTGAAGGAGCACGCAGCGTCGACGGTCAGCCGATTGAGGTCGGGACCGAGGTCGTCATCGTGCGATACGAGCGGGGACTGGCCTACGTCGAGCCGTGGGCCTCGTATGCGGGGGAGGACTAGCGCATGAGCTTCCTACTGAATCCCACGGTCATCATGGCGGTGGTGCTGGCTGTCATCCTGCTGATCCTGTTGCGGATCCTGGCGGGCCTGTACCGCCGTGTCGGCCCGAACCAGGCGCTGATCGTGTACGGCATCGGATCGCCGAAGGTGGTCAAGGGCGGCGGGGCCATCGTCTGGCCGATGATCCAGAGCGGAGACGAGCTGTCGCTTGAGCTGATGTCCTTCGACGTCGCGCCGCAGCAGGATCTCTACACCCAGCAGGGTGTCGCCGTGTCCGTCGAGGCCGTTGCCCAGATCAAGGTCAAGTCGGACCACGGAAGCATCATGACGGCGGCCGAACAGTTTCTGCGCAAGACGCCAGCGGACCGCGAGAACCTGATTCGCCTTTCGATGGAGGGGCATCTGCGCGGCATCGTCGGTCAGTTGACCGTCGAGGAGATCGTCAAGCAGCCGGAGATGGTCGCCGGCCGGATGCGCGAAAATGTCGCTGGCGACATGGACAAGATGGGCCTTGAGGTGATCTCCTTCACCATCAAGGACGTGAAGGACCGCAACGAGTACATCGCCAACATGGGCCGCCCGGACGTGGCGCGGGTGAAGCGTAACGCCGACATCGCCGCCGCCGAGGCCTCCCGCGACACGGCGATCCGCGAGGCCGAGACGATGCGCGAGGCGGCCATTGCGCGGGCGGCTGCTGACCAGGAGCGCGTGATCGCGGAGATGGCTTCGCAGTCGCGGCAGGCCGAGGCCGAGCGCGACCTCTCGTTGAAGCGCGCCGACTACGAGCGCTCCGTAAAGGCGGCGCAGGCGCAGGCGGATAAGGCGTACGAGATCCAGGCGAACATCATGCAGCAGCAGATCGTTGCCGAGCAGGTGCGCGTCGAGCGGGTCCAGCGTGAGGAACAGATCAAGGTGCAGGAGGCGGAGATCCAGCGCCGCGAGCGCGAGCTGGAGGCGACCGTCCTCAAGGCGGCGGAGGCCGACCGTCGGCGCATTGAGATCGCCGCCGAGGCCGAGCGGCAGCGGCGCGTGCTGGAGGCACAGGGCGTTGCCGAGGCGAACCGCGCTGAGGGCTCGTCGCGGGCAGACGTGACGCGTCTTGAAGGTCAGGCCGAGGCGGACATCATCCGCGCCAAGGGGCAGGCTGAGGCGTCGGCGATGGAAGTTCGGGCGGCGGCGTTCAAGGAGTACAACCAGGCGGCCGTGCTCGACAAGATGCTCGGGGCGATGCCGGAGCTGGCGCGGGCGTTCGCGGAGCCGCTGGCAAAGGTGGACAAGATCACCATCGTCTCGACGGGCGGCAACGGCAGCGGCGGCTTCGGCGCGAGCCAGCTCACCGACGACATGGTGCGGATGATCGCGCAGGCGCCGGCCCTGTTCGAGTCGCTGACGGGGCAGAAGGTCTCCGATCTGATGTCGCGGATCCCGGCCCTGGCCGATCTGGTCCCGCCGGATGGGGCGACGCCGCACAACGGCGCCGGCCGCGCCTGATCCTGGGGAGTGGGTCGTAGATCGTAGGCCGTGGATCGTAGGCCGTGGATCGTAGGTCATGGGAAGAACTCCCCGTTGACCTGCGATCCACGGCCTTTGACCTGTTCACAGCATTTGTTGCGTTGCCCTGGCCGGTACAGCGATAAGTCAGGCACGCAGACGAATCAGGCTCGTTCGCGAGCCGTGGTGCGCTTACCACGACGAGGAGGTTCCCCCGTGGGATTGCTCGACCGCGTTTCCATGTTGGTGAGGTCGAACCTGAATGACCTTCTGGATCGGGCGGAAGACCCGGAGAAGGCTATCAAGCAGCTCCTCATGGACATGAACAACCAGCTGATCCAGGTCAAGACGCAGGTCGCCTCGGCCATCGCCGACGAGAAGCGGCTGCAGGCCCGCGCCGAGGAGGCGCAGCGCACGGCCGACGACTGGCAGCGCAAGGCAGAGCTGGCGCTCGACAAGGGCGACGACGACCTGGCGAAGCAGGCGCTGCAGCGGCGCAACACCTACGCCACCACGGCGTCCGGGCTGCAAGAGCAGTGGCAGGCGCACAGCGCCCAGGTGCAGGCGCTGAAGGACGGGCTGCGGCAGCTGCAGACGAAGATCGACGAGGCCGAGGCGAAGAAGGAGCTGCTCATCGCGCGGCACCGCTCGTCGAAGGCCCAGGAGCAGATGCACAAGACGCTCTCGGGCATCAAGGGCGTCGGCGCGATGGGCGAGTTCGACCGGCTGGAGGCGAAGGTTGCCCAGCAGGAGGCGCGGGCCCAGGCGTACACCGACCTGAGCAGCGACTCGCTGGACGACAAGTTCGCGGCGCTGGAGGCCGAGAGCGAGGTCGACCGGCAGCTGCGAGAGCTGAAAGAGCGGCGGCAGCAGAGCCAGCTGCCCCCTGGGCGCTGACGCGGCGGAGGCACGGTCTGAGCGACCCGGGAGCCAGGAGGCCGCGTGCCCCTGGCTCCTTCCAGTTCAGCCGCTGCGCGCCGTCGGCCGGCAGGCGTTCGTTGCAGCCGCTTCCGGTCGTCCTGCGTTGAGCGAGCGTGCAAGACATGCCGTTCGTGCGTTACTGCACAACGACGCAATCCCGCTATGTCATCCTGAGTGAAGCGAGCTTGCGAGCGAAACGAGGGATCTCACCCGCTGATGCGCGAGTTGACGATCGGCGGGTGAGGCGGTAGTTGACGGTCAGCGGGTGAGGCGGTAGTTGACGGTCAGCGGGTGAGGCGGTAGTTGACGGTCAGCGGGTGAGGTCCTTCGCTGCGCTCAGGATGACAACTGCAGCTTGCATGCTTTCGCCAACATCCACGACCCACGACCTACGACCTACGACCTACGACCCACGCCCCACGCCCCACGCCCTCAGAAATTGTCGAGGCACCAGGGCGGCGTCGTCCAGCCGAACAGCAGGTCGGCCTGGTGCGCCGCCCCCGGCGTCAGCTCGTCCAGGCGGCCGGCCCGCAGCAGGCTGCTGGCCTTGACCGTGCCGAGGTACATCGACGCGAGCGCGGCTGCCGAGAGGCGCAGATCCGGCCCGGCTGCTGACCGCGTGAGGCTGGCGCTGTCCGGGCCGGCGTCCAGCCTCCAGACGCCGCTGTTCCAGGGGCAGAATTCGTCGGCCAGCTCGAAGGTCAGGCTGCTGGTCGTGAGGTAGCGGCGGGCCGTCAGCGCCGGCTCAAGCTCGATCAGGCGGACCCAGGTGCCGTCCATACTGCTGAGGCGCAACTGGCGAGGGTCGGTCAGCATCAGCGGGAGCGGATGGCCTTCGCAAAGCCGGTAGGTCTCGATGCGTGCGACGAGATCGACGCCGAACAGGTAGCGCCAGAGCTCACGGGTCGCCACTGGCGAGACGCCGACTGCCTCGACCACCTGGAGGGTTGAGGTGGACAGGGCGCTTGGCTCCCAGCTCTGTGTCACGTTGTAGATGACGTAGCCCTGCGGTTGACGGTCGACGGTCAGAAGCACCCAGCGGCGCGGGCCACCCCCACGGCGCGCCCCGGGCAGATCGCAGAGGGTTCGCTTCTCCCACCAGAGGGCTGAGCGCTTGAAGCTGGCCGGGTGCGCCTGCCGAGCCTGCTCGTAGATCGGCGGCAGCAGATCGAGCGCCTCCTCGGCCGTCAACATGCGGATCGCGCCGACTGGACCAGGATCGTTGAGGAACGTGGCGCGGCGCGGATCGACACTGATCAAGGCGCGTTGGTACGCCAGCCCGTAGCCGAAGCGCTGGTAGATGCTCGCCTCCGAGGCGATCAGCGTGGCGAGCGGGAACCCCTGCGCGCGGGCATCGTCCAGCATCCGCCGCATCAGGCCGCGCAGGGTGCCGCGCCGCGTGTGGCTCGGGCGCACCGAGACCATCGTGATGGCGGCGGTCGGAAGCTCGCCGCCCGGCACGGTCATGTCCACGCCGAACCAGCCGCCGGTGCCGATCATCTGCTCCGATCGGCCAGCCTGGCCGCCGCCCTGGTCGAAGGCGGCCACCATGCGGCCCCGATCGAATTCGAGGAAACTCTCCCACTGGGCGCGACCGTCGTCCGACATCTCGTCGCCGAAGGCCGTGCTGAGCACATCCCTGAAGTCTGGCCAGTCGAGCCAGGTGGCGGGCCGAATCTCGATTGACGATGACATCGTATCGTGCCTCTCGTGAGAGCGGTGTCTCGCCGCCGAGCGCCCGCGCGTGAGGGAGGGACGCCTGCCTCACGCGCGAGCGGCAACAGTTGGAATTATGCGGTCCAGCCGGCTGCCTGACGGGTGGTACACTTGCGCGATGCGTTCGGACACACCGCCAGCTTCACCCGATCATCTGCCCGCAACGGCGTCCGCCGGGCCGCTCAGCGACCTGAAAGTCGTCGATCTGACGCGCGTCCTGGCCGGCCCTTACCTGACGATGATGCTCGGGGATATGGGCGCGGACGTCGTGAAGATCGAGCAGCCCGGCTCCGGCGACGATACCCGCCGCTGGGGGCCGCCGTTCGTCGAGGGCGAGAGCACCTACTACCTCGCCGTCAACCGCAACAAGCGCAGCGTGACGCTCAACCTGAAGCATCCGCGCTGCCGCGAGATCGTGCTGGCGATGATCGCGGACGCGGACATCGTGGTCGAGAACTTCAAGGTCGGCACGATGGAGCGGATGGGCCTCGGCTACGAGGAGGTGCTGCGCCCGCTCAATCCTCGGTTGGTCTACGCCTCGGTGACCGGGTACGGGCGGACCGGGCCGTACGCCGAGCGCCCGGGCTACGACTACATGGGCCAGGCGATGGGCGGCATCATGAGCGTGACCGGCGCGCCCGCTGGCGAGCCGATGAAGTACGGCGTGGCGATTGCCGACCTGACCACCGCGATGACCGGCTGCTCGGCGATCCTGGCGGCCATCCACCATCGAGACCGGACCGGGCAGGGGCAGCGGGTCGATCTCTCGCTGCTGGAGACGGTCGTCGGCTGGCTGATCCATCTCGCGACGGACTACTTCGCGAGCGGGCAACTGCCGCCCCGCATCGGGAACGGGCACAGCAGCATCGTGCCGTACCAGGTGTTCAGGGCGAAGGACCGCTACTTCGCGTTCGGCGCGCTCAACGACCGCCAGTTCCGCGATTTCTCGCGGGTGCTCGGGCACCCGGAGTGGCCGGAGGACGCACGATTCGCCAGCAACCCGCTGCGGGTGGCAAATCGCGCGGCGCTGGTACCACTGATCGAGGAGGTGTTGGGCGCCAGGACCGCAACCGAGTGGGTGGATGCGCTGTTGGAGCTGGGCGTACCGGCCGGCCCCGTCAACAACATCGCTGAAGTCTTCGAGGATCCACAGGTATTGGCACGCAACATGAAGATCGAGGTGCCGCACCCGAAGCTCGGGACGGTCGCGATGGCGGGCATCTCGTACAAGCACGGCGACACGCCGGCCACGGTCCGCCGGCACCCGCCGATGCTCGGGGAGCACACGGACGAGGTCCTGACAGCGCTGGGGATCAGCGCCGACGAGATCGCGCAGCTCCGAGCGGAGGGCGCGCTGTGAGCCGTCCGCACGAGGGGTTCACGCACTGCCACAAGATCCGTGTCCGCTACGCCGAGACGGACGCGATGGGCGTGGTCTACTACGCCAACTACATGACCTACTTCGAGGTGGCGCGCGTCGAGTATCTGCGGGCAGCCGGGATCGACTACCGCTCGTTGGAAGACGCCAAGATGACGGGCGCGGTGACCGAGGGCCACATCGAGTACCGGCTGCCGGCCAAGTTCGACGACGAGCTGAGCCTGTGGTCGCGCTGTGTGTCGATGGGCAAAGTCCGCTTCCGCATCGAGTACGAGGTCTGGCGCGAGGCCGATGCCGCGCTGATCGTGAAGGGGTACACCGAGCACGCGATGCTCGATCACAAGACGCTGCGGCCGGTCAGGATTCCGGAGTGGGTGCGCGCGGGTGTCGAGCAATTCGAGGCGACGCACCGCCCGGTAAACGTGGCCGAGGCGGTCGCTGCCTCGTGACCGTTCGCTACATCGTGCATGGGCGTCCTCTGTGAGCGAGCGACGGCGCAAGCGTCAGCGCCAGCCCTCCGGCCCCCGCGAGCGCGTCACCCTGCAGTTGACGGGCGTGGCCCACGGCGGCGAGGCGCTCGGTCGCCACGAGGGCCGTGTCTTCTTCGTGCCGTACGGGTTGCCCGGCGAGACGGTGACGGTGGAGATCGTCCAGGACAAGTCGGACTACGCGCGCGGCGAGATCGTCGAGATCCTGGAGGCCGCGCCGGAGCGGGTGACGGCTCGCTGCGCCTACTTCGGAAGCTGCGGCGGCTGCCAGTGGCAGCATGCGACCTACGAGGCGCAGCTCGGCTTCAAGCGGCAGATCGTGGCCGAGCAGTTGCGGCGCATCGGCCACTTCGAGGATGCCGAGTCACTCGTTCTACCAACCATCGGCATGGCCGAACCGTGGCACTACCGCAACCACGCCCGTTTCACGGTGGGGCGGCGTTTCGGCGAGCTGTGCTTCACGCGGTCGGGCACGCGGCAGCTGCTCCGCATCGAGCATTGCTGGCTGATGCAGCCGCCCATCGATGCGTTGCTGGCCCGACTCCAGCGGCGGCTGCCGGGCTTCCGGGCGCACCAGTTGTCGATCCGGGTCGGGGCGAACACCGGCGACATCCTGGTCAACCCGGGGTTGCCGGATCTGGTGGACCCGATCCCGGTCTCGGAGGACGAGCAGGCGCGTTTCGGCGGCTCGACGGTCTCGCCCGACCGGCCGTCCTGCCTGGGCGTCGCGCCCGAGCAGCCGGTCGACGAGTACGCTGCGCTCTGGCCGTCTGACGAGATCCCCTCGGGCCAGACAGAGCTGTACGAGGAGCTGCTGGGGCGGCGATTCCGGGTGGCGGCTCCGGCCTTCTTCCAGGTCAACACCGGCCGCGAGCAGCGCGGGCCGGCCTTCCCGACCACGGAGATCGTGGCGCGTTTCGGCGGCGTGATCTCGCCGGACGGCCTCTCGATCGCCGAGACGCTGGTGCTGCTGGGGCTCGACCGGCTCGACATGCAGCCGCACGACGTGGTGGTGGACGCCTACTGCGGCGTCGGGACGTTCGCAGCGGTCATGTCGCCGTTCGTGGGGGCGGTGATCGGGATCGAGGAGTCGCCGGCGGCGGTGAAGGATGCTGGCGAGAACTGCGCCGACCTGCCGAACACGCGGTTCATTGCCGGCAAGGTGGAGGACGTGCTGCCGAAGCTGGAGGAGCGCCCGACAAAGGTGCTGCTCGATCCGGCCCGCGTCGGCTGCGAGCGCCCGGTGCTGGACGCGCTGATCGCGGCCGAGCTTGAGCGGATCGTGTACGTGTCCTGCGAGCCGGCCACGCTGGCCCGCGACCTGGCGATCCTCCGTGAGGGCGGCTACAGGCTGCAGTCGGTCCAGCCGCTGGACATGTTCCCGCAGACGTATCACGTCGAGTGCGTGGCCCTGCTGACGCGCTGATTTCTCGTCTGACCAGATAGGCGTCGACGTGACATCATTTCTGCCGTGCCTCGTGGCGGGCTGCTACAGCGCTCGTCGACATGATACCCGGCGGGCCGTAGGAATCGAGAGATGGCCGCCAAGAAGCGTCGTGGATCGGTGGATGTGAGCGTCGCGCCGGACTACTGGGTTCTGGCCAAGTCGTTTGAACGCAGCTTGTTGGCAGCGAACCGCTCGCCCGCAACCATTCGCATCTATATGACTTCGGTTCAGCAGCTCGGTGCCTTTTTGGACGCCCAGAAGATGCCCCTCGTTCTGGCCCACCTGACTCGTGAGCACGTCGAGGAGTACATTGCCGACGTGCTCAAGCGGAACAAGCCGGCGTCTGCTGAAACGCGCTATCGCGGGCTGAAGGCATTCTTCAAATGGGCGGAGGAGGAGGGTGAGATCACCACCTCACCCATGGCAAAGATGAAGCGGCCCACGGTATCCGAGAATCCGCCGCCGGTGCTGGCGGACGAGCAAGTTGCGAAACTACTCGCCGCGTGCGAAGGCAAGGGGTTCGAAGAACGCCGCGACATGGCGATTCTCCGCCTCTTCATTGATACCGGCATGCGGCGGTCCGAATTGGCACACATGACCACTGACGATCTCGACCTAGAACTGCGAGCCGCGCGTGTCGTAGGAAAGGGGCGTCGACCTCGCGCCTGCCCGTTCGGCCGGAAGACGACGCAGGCGCTGGATCGATACCTACGGGTGCGAGCACAGCACGCGCACGCGGATGAGAAGGCGTTGTGGCTGGGACGTCTCGACGCTCTACCGCTACGTCCAGATCAAGCGCAAGGCGTCTGTAGACAACGGCGCTGCGTGAGCGCTACGCCAAATAGCTCTGAAGAAACCGGGCTCTCCCTCACTTTTGGTGAAGCGGAGTGGATCAGGCGATGTTCAGGAGGCGGAGCTTGAGGAGGTCGAACTTGGCTCGGCCGTACATCTGCCGTTTCAGGACCTTGAGCTTGTTCACCTGGCCCTCGGTCTGGCCGTTGCTGTAGGACAGGGCCGCCGCAGCAGCGACCGCCGCCTGATCGGTCAGCAGTCCGGAGGCGAGGTGCTGAAACTCTGGGAGCCCGCTCTGGGTGGCGTCAGTCAGCCACGCCGCCAGTGAAGCGGCCTGGCGTTCGCGCAGCAAGGACAGGAAACGCTCAGACAGGTCGTACGCGACGCGCGCATCGGGACACCGCTCGATGACCTGTCCGAGCACCTGCTGCTCCACGACCGTGCGATCGGTCGGGCGGCGCAGGACGATGCCGACCACCTGGCGTGGGCTCAGTGGTCGCGAGCGTGGTGCTGGGGTCTGTCGTGACTCGCTGCCCGACTCGGCGAACGCCGACAGCCCCGCGCGGAGCCGCTGCACCACCTCCCAGATCCGGTAGCGGGGGCCGGCATACCCTTGCTCGCACACCTCCCGCCAGAGCTGCATGCCGTTGTGGCACCCTTCGGCCCACCGGCTGGTCAGGTACTCGGCGAATGGGGCGAGTGGGCTCGGCGGTCGACGCCGTGGTGTGCGCTCCGAGAAGCTCCCCACCGCCAGCCAGCGATGGATCGTGCGTCGCGCCACGCCCAACTCCTGAGCGATCGCCGCGATCGGCAGACCTCGCTCCCGCAAGGCGAGCATCCGCTCGTAGCGCGCGACCCGCTGGGACCGCCGCGCCTGCTGGCGCCGCTGCGACCAGGTCTGGCGTGACACCCCGAGGGTCGGAGTCTCCCTGGTCAGGTCGGCCGTCGGCGGTCTGCCTCCCGCTGGCTGCGGCGACGCCTCTGATGGGACGATCACCTCACGGAGGTCGGCCCGATGGCGCTCCAGCACTTGGACAACGGCCTCCCCCAGGTTCTTCGTCAGGTGAAAACGGTCGGCCACCTGCACGGCGTCAGGCGCACCTCGCGCGACGCCCTCGGCGTAGGTGCCGCTCCGATCCCGACTGACGATCTCGACCCCAGGACGGTCCTGCAACCAGGCTGCCAGGGTCGCAGCCGTCCGGTCTGGCAGCAGGTCGACCAGCCGATGCTGCTCCAGATCGACCAGGATGGTCCCATAGGTATGGCGCTTCCGCATCGCCCAGTCGTCGCCTCCGAGGACGCGTGGTGTGCGAGCCGCGACCACTGCCGTACGCCGGATCAGGCGGAGCAACGTGGCTGGACTGGTCGCCATCCCCAGGCGCTCGACGATCCTGGCCCCGAGCTCGCCACCCAGAGCAAACGCCAACAGACGGACGACCTCAGTCAGACGTCTGCTGCGGCGCGCGTAGGGCGCCACCACGGCTGGCAGCCGCTCGGTGAAGATGCGACGTGAACAGGTCGGCTGGCGGCAGAAGAACTTGCGGACTCGAAGCCGGAGCTGCACCGTCTGCTGGCCCCAGGGCAGGTCAGCGATCGTCCGCTCGTACAAGCTGTGAACCGCTTCGGACCAAGTGCCGCACACCGGGCAGGTGCCTCGAGGTGACATGGTGACCAGGATGGCGACGATCTGGCCCGGTCCGATCGACACGTCTTCGAGCCGGAGGCCGTGAGCGAGTGGGAGCAGGTTGGTGGTGAGGGTACGAGTGCTTGGCATCACTCCAAATCGTACCGGCCACCACCATGGTCTTCACCAAAAGTGAGGGAGAGCCAGAAATCGCGCCACTTACCACTGAAGTTTACACAAGGAGGAGATTTTAGGTGGTGGGTCCGATAATGCCAATTACCGGACCGTCCTGCGGGAACCCGGATGCCGTTATGGACTTCTGACAGGACTGGTTGCTAAGGGTTCGCCGAGAAATAAGTGTCGCAGTGTGACGGGCGGCAGGGGTGGCGTAAGCTAGACTAGCGGACGATGGAGCTGTTGGAGGCAATCAAGCGGCGCTTCGAGTTGCTGGCGCCTGGTCTCGACGAGCGGCAGCGGCGCTTGCTGGCTGCGTCAGAGGCGATGGTGGTTGGCCGAGGTGGTGGCGTGGCGGTGTCGCGGGCGACGGGGGTGTCGCGGCGGGCGATCCGGGCTGGGATCCAGGAACTACAGGCGGGCGAGTCGCGACCATCGGGCCGGGTCCGTCGACCGGGTGGTGGGCGGAAGTCGGCGGTGGAGAAAGACCCTGGCCTGCCGGCAGCGCTGGAGCGGCTGATCGAGCCGATGATGCGTGGGGATCCCGAATCGCCGTTGCGGTGGACCTGTAAGAGCCTGCGGAAGCTCACGGCGACGTTGCGGGAGCAGGGGCACGCGGTCAGCCAGCGAGTCGTGGCCAACCTGTTGCGGACGCTGGAGTACAGCCTCCAGGGCAACCGAAAGGTGCTCGAAGGGAGCCAGCATCCGGATCGGAACGCGCAGTTCGAGTACCTGAACGATCAGGTGCAGCAGCAGGTGGCGGCCCACGAACCGGCCATCTCGGTCGACGCCAAGAAGAAGGAGTTGGTCGGCCCCTTCAAGAAT
>JADZEM010000011.1 GCA_020850535.1 Chloroflexota bacterium | reverse complement strand
CGCTGCGCGACGGCCGTCGGGAACGGCCGGCACTGGTGCGACTGGAGCGTCGCGCAGCGACTGCAGGATCGTAGGCGGGGCTTTCAAGCCCCGACGCGGCGGCACGACGCGCTCAACATACGATTGCCCTGGTAGCAGCATCAGGGCGATGGCATGTTCATTGGTGTACCCGGAGCATCATGGAACGGGCGGTCGGGGACTGAAGTCCCCGCCTACAGTCACGCCGTCGCTGCGCGACGGCCGTCGGGAACGGCCGGCACTGGTGCGACTGGCGCGTCGCGCAGCGACGGCAGGATGGTAGGCGGGGCTTTCAAGCCCCGACGCGGCGGCACGACGACATCAACATGCAATCGCCCTGGCAGGGCGCTCAGGGCAATCGCCTGTTGAGCGCGTCGTGCCCATGTCCTCACGGGCCGGCGTGAGTAGATCCCGCTGCGCCGTTCGACTAGACTCCCCCGCGGGTGCAAGCCGCGTGGCGGCGATGGCGTCGGTCCACAAACACGAGCCGCCGGGCGCTGCGCCCCGGCGGTTGGGAGGCAGCGATGCGGGTGCTGGTCATGGGGTCTGGTGGCGTCGGCGGGTACTTTGGCGGCCTGTTGCAGCAGGCCGGGCACGAGGTCGTGTTCACAGCGCGCGGGCCACATCTCGAAGCGCTCAAGGCGAACGGCCTGACGCTCATCGACCGTGGCGAGACAAAGCAGCTCTCGCCGGTGACGGCCGTCCGCACCCCGGCTGAGGCTGGCGGCACGTTCGACCTGATCCTGTTCACGGTCAAGACGTACGACACCTCGGAGGCCGCCGCGGCGATCGAGCCGGTCGTCGGCCCGAACACCTCCATCGTGCCATTGCAGAACGGCGTGGATGCGACGGACGAGATCGGTGCGGTCGTGGGGGCGGATCGCGTGCTCGGCGGCTCGACCAACATCGGCGCGCGCATCAACGAGCCGGGCGTGGTCGAGCGGTTCAGCCCGTTCTGCAACGTGACCGTCGGCGAGCCGAAGGGCGGCGCTTCCGAGCGCGTCGAGGCGATTGTTGCCGCCCTGCGCGGGGCTGGCGTGGACGAGGTCACGGCCAGCCTTGACATCACGCGGGCGGTCTGGGAGAAGTTCATGCTGCTGGCCCCGCTGGCCAGCACCACCAGCGCCGCGAACGTGGCCTCCGGCAAGGTGCGCGGCACCAGCGAAGGCCACGCGCTCTGGAAGGCGCTGATGCAGGAAGTGCAGGCCGTTGGCCGGGCGTCTGGCGTGAATTTGCCAGACGAGTCGACGGTCAGTGTCGAGAAGTTCTTCCTGAACCTGCCAGACACGCACACGACCTCGATGCAGCGCGACTACGACGCTCAGCGGCGCGTTGAGCTGGAGCACCTGGCCGGCACGGTCATTCGGCGCGGCAAGGCGGTTGGCGTGCCGACCCCGACGTTCGACATCGTGTACGCCGTGCTGCGTATCCGGGCGTTGAGCTTCGGGGGCCTGTCCTGACCGCCAGGCGGGCCGGCCGCTGAGGAGCGGCGCGCCCCGGTGTGGCGAGAGCGATGAGCGACCGCCGGCCGGGCCGCGCCTCTAGGCGAACTGGCCTGGCGGCGGCGAGTGCGTGAACTTGACACCGCCTGAGAGGATCGCCTCGGCCCCGCCGACGGCCTCGACGCGCGCCCGCTGGCTGTCCTGAGCCTGGGCATCGACGGCCTCGGGATCGCAGATCGCGCGGAGCGCGGCCTCCAGCCGGGCCAGCGCCTCGGCGTGGGCCGGGTCCTCCGCCAGATTGTGGGCTTCGTCCGGGTCCGCCTGCAGATCGAACAGCTGACTCGGCATCCCGACGTAGTAGATCAGCTTGTAGCGGTCGTCGCGGAGCATGAAGCTTGCGGTGGCCGACATGCTGGAGTGGAACTCGGAGAAGGCCGTCCGCGAGACGTGATCTGCGGCGGCCAGCTCCAGCAGCGAGCGGCCGGGCAGGTCGGCGTCCTCGGGCTGGAGCGGAACCCCCGCTACCTGGAGCGCCGTCGGGAACACGTCCGCCAGCGTGACGTTGGTCTGGCTGACCTTGCCCTCGGGGATGTCTGGCCCGGCCAGCAGCATCGAGACGCCGGCCGAGTCCTCGTACATGACGCTCTTGTACCAGAGCCCATGTTTGCCGACCATATCGCCGTGATCGTTGGTGTAGAGGATGCGGGTGCGCTCGGTCAGGCCGGCGTCGTCGAGCGCCCGCAGCACCTCGCCGATCTGGGCGTCCATGAAGCTGACCAGGGCGTAGTAGGTGCAGATCGCCTGTCGGAAGGTGGCCTCGTCCAGCGGCTCCTCGTAGCACATGATCCGCCGGCGCAGGTTCATCGCCGGATGATCGACCCAGTCCCGCGGCTCCCAGCCGACCGGCAGGGTGATCGTCGCGGGGTCGTAGAGCGCCATGAACTCGGGCGGCGCGATGAACGGCGGGTGCGGTGAGACCCAGGACGACCATAAGGTCCAGGGCTCGGACTGTTTGGGGGCTTCCTCGCGCAGCCAGCGGGTCGTCTGGGATGTGATGGCGCGGTCGTAGCGCAGGTACTCCGAGTCGCCGGCCCCGGCGTCGAGCAGGTACTTCCGGTGCTGGAAGTGCGGCGGCATCTGGGCGCGCAGGATGCCGCGCAGATCGCCCAGACCCTCGTGGCAGTGCAACGGAATGCGCTGGTCCGGGTAGCCGGTATCGTCGTCTGCGCTTCGGAAATGGAGCTTGCCGATGGTCGTAACGGGATGCCCGGCCTCCGTCAGACGGTGCCCGAACGAGGCCGGCGTGCCGGTGTACGGCGCGGCGTTGTCCCAGACGCCGATGGTGTGCGGGTAGCGGCCGGTGGCCATGGCCGCCCGCGAAGGGACGCAGATGGGACTGTTGGTGTAGGCGTTGGCGAAGCGGGTGCCGCGCGCGGCCAGGCGGTCCAGGTTGGGCGTCTTGATGTCTGGGTGGCCGACGCAGCCCATCATCTGGCGATTGTGCTGGTCGGCCATCAGGATCAGAAGGTTGGTCGGTTGCACGGACACTCCTCTTCGAGCAGTCAGCTCTCCGTCCTCAGTGGCCAGTCCTGAGACTGACCGCTGACTATCGAGAACTACGCCAGTTCACGCAGGAACTTCGGCAGCGGCGGCACGCCCAACTGGCCGGCCAGCCAGGTGTCGAGCGCGTCGTTGTCGGCGCCGCCGGCGTGGGTGAGCCGGTACAGGTCGACCGGGCCGCCCAACGCCTCGGCCAGCGGCGCGAGCCACTCGGGGCCGTTGATGGCGCCGTCGTCGCCCACGGCAAGCTGGCTGGGGATCGTGACGGCCGGGGCGAACAGCTCCGCGCCGTAGTAGCCAACCGTCTGGTCGATAGCCGCTTCCTGGTCTGGGAAGGCGCGCGTGTAGTCGTTCAGCTCCTCGGTCGGGTAGGCCTCGGAGCGCAGGCGGGCCTCGGCGGCGCGGTAGAGCAGGTAGCCCGTCACCTGCAGCACGCTGAAGACGGGACGGCGGGCCGCCGTGATGATGGCGAGATCGTCGCCGGCGATCCCGATCCGGCTCCTGTCAACCTCGTCGCGGCTGGCCAGGAACTCGGCGGCGCGCAGGCAGTCCGCCACGATGCCCCGGTAGACGTAGCCTTCGGGCGTGTCGATCCCGTCCGTCAGCAGGCCGGGGTAGGCTGCCGCATACGGCCTGTCGGCCAGCCGCTGCCCCCGGTGCATGATCTGGAGGACGGCGTACCGCTTGCGCTCGGCGTAGTCCGGGACGTGGTTGACGCTGCCGTAGCGTGGCGTCAGCAGCAGGCCGGGATGTGGCCCCGGACCGGTCGGCACGCTGTAGTAGCCGAAGATCCGATACGGCCCGACGGAGGTCAGGCGCAGCGTGTAGCAGGTGTAGTCTGGCCCTGAGCGGAGCGGCAGCGGCTCCAGGTCGGCGACGGCCGGGAGGCCGGCCAGCTCGGCGTCGAGGGCGTCCCAGAAAGCCGCGAACTCGGACGGCGTGGGGGTCGTCTGTGGCATCTCGTTCTCCTCAGCCGACCGTCTGCTCGGCGCGGCGGCCCGTCGAGGCTGGCTGGAGGTGCTCGGCCAGGAACGAGGTCACGCGGGACATCTTCCAGTACACGCCGGCGTCGTGGGCGCAGTCGTCGGAGGCGTGGAACTCGACCGGGCAGGTCAGGGCGTCCCGCAGGGCGTAGCCAGTCTCGGGCGGGACGCAGTCATCCACCTGCCCGATGTAGACCATCGTCGGGCAGGTCACCAGCGGCGCGAGGTTGACGCAGTCGAAGTACGCCATCGTCTCGGTCATGGCCGCTTCGCGCTCGGGGTACAGCCGGAGGTACTCGTTGATCTCCTCATACGGGTACGTGTGCGAGAGCCTGGCGCTCTCCATGATGCAGCAGAGGTACGGCGCGCCCGCCGCTGCCGCCGCGATCTCGCCGGCCCGCAGCGCCGACACGACGATGGTCAGCGCGCCGCCCTGGCTCGATCCGTGCACGCCGATCCGCTCGGCGTCCACCTCCGGGCGGGTCTTGACGAAGTCCAGCGCCCGCACGGCGTCCACGTAGAAGCCCCGGTAGCTGTAGGTGTTCCGATCCATGCTGTTCTCGAGCAGCAAGCCAGGGTAGCCCGGGTTGAACTGGCCGTTCGAGCGCAGCTTGCCACGTGGCGCAACGCCCACCGCCGCGTACCCGAGCTTCGCCCACGACTTCGGCAGCGTCGGCTCGGAGATGTAGCCGGGGACCAGCAACAGGCCCGGGTACGGCCCCGTCAGGTACGTCTCACGCGGGCGACAGTACCAGCCGGCGATCCGCACGCCGTCCAGGCTGTCGTAGCCGATCTCGAAGACCTCCACCTCGTCGGTGGAGCGGTGCGGCACCGGCTCCATCGAGGGATTGAGAGGGATCTCCGCCGCATCGGCGAGGACGCCCTGCCAGAACTGGTCGAAGTCAGGCGGACGGATGAGGCCGGTCTTGTAGGTGTCGGGAGCGGGTCGCGGTCGTGGCACGGCGCCCTCCAGAGATCGGTCACGCTAGCGGACGCAGGGTAGCACAGCCGCCCGGGCGGGATCAGGCAGCGACCAGGGAGCGAACCGTCGGGGTCGCAAGCGTCCGCACGCCGGCCGTGCAGCACGATGGGCCGCCGCACGCTACACTAGACCGACCTATCCACGTGCGCGGCGTCGCCTCGGCCTCGACGGCCTGTCGAAGCGACGTCCAGTAGTGAGGAACCGCCCTGACACGCCGCCACTTCCCGACGCCCCCGGTCGCCGCTGTCCGGACCGGGCTCAATCCGTGAGCGCTTCGGCCAGCACCCGGCCGGCCGCTGCCGCCGAGCCGACGCGCGGGCAGCGGCTCACCCTGATCGCAGCGCTTGGCGTCGGCACGTTCACGACGGCGCTCTCGAACAGCGTGCTCAACACGATCCTGCCGCTGATCTCCAACGCCTTCCAGACCGACATCTCGGCGGTCGAATGGATCGTGACGGCGTTCCTGCTCGTCCAGAGCGGCCTGCTGCTGACGTTCGGGCGGCTGGGCGACATGATCGGGCACCGGCGGGTGTACCTGCTGGGGCTGGCCGTCTTCATCCTGAGCCTCGGGCTGTGTGTGCTCGCGCCGTCGGTGCCGCTGCTGATCGGCGCACGGATCCTCCAGGCCGTGGGCGCGTCGATGTTCATCGCCAACTCGCCGCCGATCCTCACCGCGTTCTTCCCGCCGAGCCAGCGGGGCCAGGTGCTCGGCATCCAGGCGTCCACGGTGTACGTGGGGCTGGCGGCCGGCGCGCCGATTGGCGGCTTTCTGGCGGACCTGTTCGGCTGGCAGTCGGTCTTCCTGGTCCCGATCCCGTTTGCTGCCATCGCCCTGGTCACGAGCTTCCTGGTGCTCCGCAAGGACGTGCTGTCCAACCGCCGCGAGCGCTTCGATCTGATCGGGGCGGCGGTCTACCTCGTGGGGCTGGTGATGCTCCTGCTGGCGCTCAATCGCGGCCGCAGCTGGGGCTGGACCTCCGAGCTGACCATCGGCTGCCTACTCGTCGGGCTGGTGACGCTGGTGGTGTTCGTGGTGCACGAGCGCCGCACGCCCAGCCCGATGCTCAACCTGTCGCTGTTCAACCAGCGGGCGTTCACCGCGCCCGTCATCAGCTCGATGATGAACTATTCGGCCTCGGCCGGGACGGTCTTCCTGCTGCCGTTCGCGCTGATCGAGGGACGCGGCCTCTCGCCGGGGCAGGTCGGGCTGGTGCTGACCTGGCAGCCCATCGTGATGGCGGTGATGGCTTCGGTCAGCGGCGGCCTCTCGGACAAGATCGGGGCGCGCATCCCCGCCACGGTCGGCATGACGATCCTCTCCATCAGCCTCGTCATCCTGTCGCAGATGGGCCTGGAGACGCCGCTCTGGGAGCTGAGCGCCACGCTGGCGCTGGTCGGCCTGGGGATCGGGCTGTTCACCTCGCCCAACAACAGCTCGGTGCTGGGGGCGGTCGGCCCCGAGCGGCGAGGCGTCGCCTCGGGCATTCTGTCCACGGCACGGACGCTCGGGAACGTGCTGGGGATCGGCGTGGCGGGCGCGGTGTACGCCACGGTGCTCGCGATGAGCGGTGGCGGGCACGCGCCAGCCCAGGTGGTGAACGCCACCAGCTACGGCATGATGGTGGCGGCCGGGCTGGCGGCTGTCGGCGCGGTGACGTCGTTCACCCGGCCGCCGCCGTCGAAGCTGGAGATGTAGGGGCGGTCCCACCCCGTAGGGGCGGCCCCCACCCCGGCCCTCTCCTGCCCCGGCCACTCCTGCTGGAAGCGGTCGTTCAGTCCCCCCGCTCCCGCGTGCAGGAGCGGGGGGCGTCCGCCATCGGCTGCAAGGCAAGAGCGTGCGGGCTACCCCGATGTCGATGCGTCCGCGTTGATGCGTCCGCGTTGATGCGTCCGCAAGGCGTGAGGTGCGTCAGGCTTCGTGGATGACGGGCGGCGCACCGTTCGGCGTCTTCGCTGCGAATCCGTCCGAGACGGCGGCGAAGCGGCCGGTCCGAGCCATCCGGTTGCCGACGTAGGCGTCTGGGGCGCTCTCGAACTGCTGCTTGTGCGCGAACGACGTGAACGCGAACACCCGGCCGTGATACTCGGCGGTGTACTCCGCATGGTCCGGATCGACGATCTCGCCGCTGACCGGGTCCGTCGGCGCTTCCATCGATTGCGGCATCACCACCAGGACCGGCGCCTCGGAGATGCGGACGGCTCGATCGGTGGTGCTGCCGATGATGGCCCGGGCGATCATCCCGTGCCCGTGCGTGGACATCACGACGAGGTCGAAGCCGCCCTCGTGGGTCAGCCGGGTGATGGAGGGCGCGGCATCCCCCTGGACGAGCACGGTCGAGACCTTCGCACCGAGCGTGCGGACCCTGGCGGCTGTGGTTTCGAGCAGCTGGCGGGCGAGCGACTGGAGGTCCGGCAGGGCCGTCGCAATCGCCGTCATCAACTGAACCTCGACCAGGTCGGCCTTCAGCAGGGCCACCGACATCAGCACGGCGTCGGCGGCGAAGTCCGAGCCGTCGAACGGGGCCAGCACGCGCAGGCGGCGGCCGGCCGGCGGCGAGACGCGGTCAATCGACATCGACGGCGGATGGAAGACCAGCACCGGCACCGGCGAGGTGCGGATGACGCGGTCCGTGACACTGCCGACGAGCATCCGGGCGAGCATCGAGCGGCCGTGCGTGGACATCGCGATCAGGTCGGCCCCGTGCTGATCGGCGTACCGGGCGATCTCGACCTCCGGCTTGCCGACGGAGACGACCGGCGTGATCTGGGCGGGTGACGCCGCGAGGCGTTCAGCCGCTGCCTTGATCGCGGCCTCGCCAGCGTCCAGGTGCGCGGCGTCTGGAACGACGTGCAGGAAATGGACGTCCAGGCTGTGCTGGGCCAGGAGGTCGATGGCCATCACGGCGGCCTGCTCTGACAACTCGTGCCCGTCATATGGAACCAGAATTCGCATGGTGAGAGCCTCCCGCACCACAACCAGAGTGGCGGCGACGGTCTGCGCTCGAACGGCGCTGGCACGTGTACGCCCCTTACGAGGGTACCGGCGACGCGGGCGTGCTCCCAGAGGCGATTGTCACCGAACCGGAAGGATGCTTGACACGCGACGGCGCGCCGCCCCGGTGGCGCACGGTCTGGCTCGGATGGATGTCACGTTGGGATCGGGACAGACGGCCATGTACGTCGCCCCGCCTCGGTGGGACACTTGCAGCAGGAGTTCCGCGGGCGCCGTGAGCGGAGCACGGATTCTCGGACCGTGGGAGCGGGAGGCTCACCGATGAGCGTTGATGCACTCGGCTATCTCTGGATCGCGCAGCCAGGCGTCGCAATGGTTGCGCTGGCACTCTTGGTCGGCCTCCTGGCCTGGCGTCTCCGGCCGGGGGCGTCCGCACGGACACCCGCGCCGCTCCGCATACCCGTCCGCACAGACGACCGTGCCGCGCTCCGCGGGGGGCGTTCCGATGGTGGCATCCGCCGTTCCATCTAGCAGCAGCAACTCGCCCGACCCGTCCGCGCCGCACCCAACCGAAGCGGCGGCCGCCGTCCACGCCGGACTGACGGCCGCCGAAGCGGCGTTGCGCCTCCAGCGCGACGGCCCGAACGTCCTGCCGAAGCCGCCCTCGCCGTCGGCATGGCGCGTCCTGGCGCAGCAACTGTTCCACTTCTTCGCGCTGATGTTGTGGGGCGCGGCCGGGCTGGCGCTGCTGGCCGGCATGCCGCAACTGACCGTGGCCATCGTCGTGATCGTCGTGGTCAACGGGCTGTTCGCGTTCGCACAGGAGCACCGGGCCGAGCGCGCAGCCGAGCACCTACGCGACCTGCTGCCGCGCAGCGCGACGGTCATCCGAGACGGCCGCCCGGGCGCGGTCGACGCCGGCGACCTGGTCGTTGACGACCTTGTGGTACTGGAGGCCGGCGACCGCATCTCGGCGGACCTGGAGGCGGTCGAGGCGCATGCCCTGACGGTGGACACCTCGACGCTGACCGGTGAGAGCGTCCCCGTCAACGTTGGGGAGGGCCAGCCGCTCCTGGCCGGCACCTTCGTGGTGGAGGGCGAGGCAACGGCCGTTGTGACGGCCACGGGCGGCCGGACGCGGCTGGCCGGCATCGCGCACCTCACGCGAGCCGGCCAGCGCCCGCCCAGCCCGCTGGCCCGGGAGCTGCACGGCGTCGTGCGGACCGTCGCCGCGATGGCCATTGGCGTCGGCGTGCTCTTCTTCCTGGTGGCGCTCTGGCTCGGCCTGCCGGCCGGGTCCGGCTTCCTGTTCGCCATCGGCGTGACGGTGGCGCTGGTGCCGGAGGGGCTGCTGCCGACCGTCACGCTCTCGCTGGCGGTTGGGGCGCAGCGGATGGCGCGCCGCAACGCGCTGGTGCGGCGGCTCGAATCGGTGGAGACGCTGGGGTCGACCACGTTCATCTGCACGGACAAGACCGGCACCCTCACCCAGAACGAGATGGCCGTGGTCGAGGTCTGGCTGCCGCACGGCACGGCGACCATCGAGGGGCGCGGGTACGAGCCGACTGGCCTGGTGACGGTGGCCCCGCAGGCGCGCGCGCCGCTGGCTGACGCGGCGCTGGCAGCCGTCCGCTGTTCGAGCGGGCGCATCGTGCAGGATCCGCGCGATCCTGATGGCCGCTGGCAGGCGCACGGCGACCCGATGGAGGCCGCGCTCGACGCGCTGGCTCGCCGCCTGGGCATCGACGCCGATGCCGACGCCCGGGCGCACCCGGCCGACCGCCGCTTCCCGTTCGATCCGCGCCGTCGGCGGATGTCGATCCTAGTGGGCGACCGCCTGCTGGTAAAGGGTGCGCCAGACGCAGTGTTGCCGCGCTGCGCCCACGTGGACGGCACCGCCGCCGAGCTTGACGCGCTGGCCCACCGAGGGCTGCGGGTGCTCGCCATCGCCGCCCGCCGGCTCTCGGCTGACGAGCGGCAGCAGGCCCTGGCCGGCCAGCTCGACGCCGAGGCGCTCGAACGAAGGTTGGTGCTGCTGGCGCTGGTCGGGCTGCAAGACCCGCCGAGGCCCGGCGCGGCAGCCGCCATCGCGGCCTGCCGGCAGCAGGGCATCAAGATCGCGATGATCACCGGCGACCACCCGGGGACGGCTCGCGCCATCGCGGCCCAGGTCGGGCTGCTGCTGGATGGCGCGCGGGTGCTGGAGGGGCGCGATCTGCCCACGGACGAGGCGGCGCTGGGCGCGCTGCTGGATCGTGACGGCGTGGTGGTCAGCCGCGTGGCCCCCGAGGAGAAGCTGCGGATCGCGAAGGCGCTGCGGGCGCGCGGGCACGTCGTGGCCATGACCGGTGACGGCGTCAACGACGGGCCAGCCCTCCAGGCAGCAGACATCGGCGTGGCGATGGGGAAGCGGGGCACCGACGTCGCACGGGAGGCGTCCGACCTCGTGCTGCTGGACGACGACTTCGCGACCATCGTCGCCGCCGTCACCCAGGGCCGCGCGACGTTCGCCAACATCCGACGCTTCCTGACCTACCACCTGACCGACAACGTGGCGGAGCTGACGCCGTTCGTGGTCTGGGCGGTGGCCGGCGGCCTGTTCCCGCTGGCGCTGGGGGTGCTGCAGGTGCTGTGCCTGGACGTGCTGACGGACCAGATCCCGGCCCTGGCGCTCGGCATCGAGCCGCCTGGCGCAGACGTGCCGAAGGAGCCGCCTCGCCAGCAGCGCCTGCTCGACGGCGCGATGCTGTTCCGGGTCTTCGGCGTGCTCGGCCCCGTCGAGGCGCTGATGGAGATGGCGGCGTTCTCGGCGGTGCTGTGGGCGGCAGGCTGGCGGCCGGGCGGCGAGCTGCCAGATGCGCTGACGATCCTCTCGGCCTCTGGGGCGGCGTTCGCCGCCGTGGTGATCGGGCAGGCCGCCAACGTCTTCGCCTGCCGCGACACCCGCCGCTGGCCGGGCCGCCTCGGCTGGACCAGCAACCGGCTGATCCTGGTGGGCGTGGGCGTCGAGCTGGCACTGCTGGGGCTGCTGCTCTACGTGTCGCCGCTGGCGGCGTTGCTGGGGCAGGCCCCGCCGACGCTGCTGGGCTGGGGCATCGCGCTGCTGACCGCGCCGGCCGTGCTGCTGGCGGACCTGGCGCACAAGCGCGTGCTGGCGAAGGTCGCCGCCTGACGACGCGCCAGCGCGGTCGCCGGCACTCGAACGTCGCCGCACGCTCCCAGGGCACGGCGCCCGGATGACGGTGTGACGAAGGCCGCGCGCCGGCGCCCCGTTCGGGCGATCCGCCGGCGTGTATCCTCTCTGCAATAACGATATCGCAGTGCAGCGGGGGCGGCAGGGGCGATGCTGCGCGTCCACGCCGGCGCAGTGGTCCACGCCGGCACGGCAGGTCCAGACTCTCGGCAGACAACGATGTTGCGGGATTCAGGACGACATGGTATTCTGGAGGCACTATGAGCGTTCATAGTGAGACGACGGAGTCGCCCAGGGCGCGCACGCTCGAAGACGTTGCGCGGCTTGCCGGCGTTTCCAGAAATACCGTCTCACTCGCGATCCGCCTGAGCCCACGCGTCAACCCAGTCACCCGCGACCGCGTCCTGCGTATCGTACGCGAAACGGGCTACCGGCCCAACTATGCCGCGCGTGCGCTGGCCGGCCGCCGGACCACCACCGTGGGGCTGGTGCGGTACGGCTCCAGCAGGATGCAGGGCGACTCGTTCTACGACCTGATCCTGGCCGGGCTGCGTCACGCCCTCGGCGAGTCCGACTACGATCTGCTCCTCTTCGCGCCAGGGCACGTCGCCGCCAGCCACGACCTGACCGAGCCGATCACCAGCGGACGGGTCGACGGCATGGTCATCATCGGGACGCAGACCGACCGTGCCGCCGTTGCCGAGGCCCACCGCCAGGGTGTGGCCATCGTCCACGTCGGGCGGCGTGACTTCGGCGTCGAGATCCCGACCGTCAGCGCGGATGAGGTTGGCGGCCTGGAGACGGCCCTCGCGCACCTGCGCGGCCACGGGCACCGCCGCATTGCGATGCTGGCCGAGGATCTTCGGTTCGAGCCGACCCGCGACAAGGTCCAGGCGTACCGGCGGCTCATGCGGGACGCCGGGGCCGAGATGACCCTCGCGCTCGACGCCGGGCAGGCCGAGCCTGAGCGTATCCGCGACGCCGTGCGCCAGATCCTCGAGCAGGGGGTGACGGCCGCCATCACCACGCGCGATCCGCTGGCCGTCGCCCTGATTCGTGGCCTGCGCGAGCAGGGCGTCCGGACGCCCGAGCAGTTCGCTGTCATCGCCTACGACAACCTGGAGTGGTCGCCGCTCGTCGAGCCGCCGCTGACCTGTGTCAGCCCACCGCGCTACGACATGGGCGCGGCGGCCGGACGGATGATTGTCAACCTCATTGAAGGGCGTGAGGTACGCTCCCCGCAGGTGTTGCCGACCCAGATGGTGACGCGGCGCTCCTGCGGGTGCGACTGGAGCCCACTCGACGAGAGAAGGGATACCTGAGTCGTGTCAGACGCAGAGCGGAACGGCGAGCGGATCAGCTTCGCCAGGGATATCCCCGTAGCCGCCGAATGTGACGTGCTGGTCGTCGGCGGCGGTCCGGCCGGTATCGCGGCGGCGGTGGCGGCCGGGCGCACCGGCGCAAAGACGGTCCTGGTTGAGCGGTTCGGTTTCCTGGGTGGGAACGCCACGGCAGGCCTCGTCGGACCGTTCATGACGTCGTACAGCCAGGACGGCAAGATCCAGCTGATCAAGGGCGTGTTTGAAGAGCTGGTCGAGCGGGCCGAGGCGCTGGGCGGCGCGATCCACCCGCGCGAGGTCGAGGGTGGCAGCGAGTACGCCGGGTTCATCACCTACGGCCACCACCGGGTGACCCCGTTCGACCCCGAGTACGTCAAGCTGGTGGCCGCCGAGATGTGCCTGGAGGCTGGCGTCGAGCTGCGGCTGCACACCTTTGTGGTGGATACGCTGGTCGAAGACGGCGGCGTCTCGGGCGTGGTCGTCGGCAGCAAGTCCGGCCTGGAGGCGATCCGCGCCAAGATCACGGTGGACTGCTCGGCGGACGCCGACATCGCGGTGCGGGCCGGCGTGCCGACCCACCAGGGCCGCGAGGGCGACGGCCTGACCCAGCCGATGACCCTCTTCTTCCGCGTCGGCAACGTCGACGACGAGAAGGTCGTCGAGTACGTCAACCGGATGAACGAGTACCGCCCGTTCACCTCGATTGTGAAGGCAGCCCACGAGCGCGGCGAGTTCCCGATCCCGCGCGAGGCGATTGGCGTCTACCGGACGCCGTACCCGGGCATCTGGCGGGTCAACACCACGCGCCTGCACAAGCTCGACGGCACCAACGTCAAGGATCTGACGAAGGCCGAGATCGAAGGCCGCAAGCAGGTGATGTTCCTGATCAAGTTCTTCCGGGAGTATTGCCCCGGCTTCGAGAACGCGATGCTGCTGGACACGGCGGCGATGATCGGCGTGCGCGAGACGCGGCGCATCGAGGGCGAGTACACGCTGACGGCGGACGATCTCGCCACGGGCCGCGAGTTCGACGACGTGATCGCCTTGTGCGGGTACCCCATCGACATCCACAGCCCGACTGGCTCCGGCGGCACGATGAACAAAGAGGCGTTCACCTGCGCCAACGTCTACCAGATCCCCTACGGCTGCCTGGTGCCGAAGGGGGCCGACCGGCTGCTGGTCGCTGGCCGCTGCGTCTCCGCGACGCATGAAGCGCTCGGGGCGATCCGCGTGATGCCGCCAGCCTTCGCGATGGGGCAGGCGGCCGGGACTGCCGCTGCGCTGGCCGTCGCCGAGGGCGTCGAGCCGCGCAACATCCCCGTTCACTGGCTCCAGGAGACCATGGTCAAGCAGGGCGCGTACCTGGGCGACACCGTCAATCGGCGGGTGCAGGCCGGCGGCGAGTCGCCGCGCTAGCGACCCATACTCCACCGTTGCTGGCGAGGGCGCCGAACTGGGGAATCTGCGTTCCGGCGCCCCTCGGCCGATCGGCAGACAGTCCGAGGAACCCCCGAAGACCCCCCGAAGACCCCAATGCTCGACGACGAGTAGGAGGAGGACGACATCATGCGTGTGAATCGCCGCCAATTCCTGAGCCAGTCAGTGCTGGCCGCGGCCAGCGTTGCCGTGCTGGCCGCCTGCGGTCAGCAGCAGCCGGCCGCCAAACCCGCCGAGACCAAGCCGGCCGCGCCGGCTGCCACCACCGCCCCCGCCAAGCCGGCCGAGAGCAAGCCCGCCGCGCCAGCGGCTGCCGCCGCGCCGACGACGGCCGCCGCGCCGCCGGCCGCCAAGCCGCCCGAGACCAAGCCGGCCTCCGACGCGAAGCCGGCCTCCCGCACCCCCACGGGCGAGCTGAAGATCGGCCTGCATGCCAAGCTGACGACGCTCGATCCACAGGGCGCGCAGTCGGTGGACGGGGTGACCCACACCTGCATGCAGCACGTCTTTGACACGCTGGTCGGGCGTGACTCGGCCACCGGCAGCCTCGTGCCGAAGCTGGCGACCTCCTGGGAAGCCCCCGACCCGACCACCTGGGTCTTCAAGCTGCGCCAGGGCGTCAAGTTCCACGACGGCTCGGACTTTACCGCCGCCGACGTGAAGGCGTCGCTCGAACGGATCATCGCGCAGAAGGGGCCGGTCGCCCCGCTCTTCGCGAACGTCGAGACGGTCGAGGCGCCCGATCCGATGACGATCCGCCTCAAGACCAAGCAGCCGGTGGGCACGATCCCGGCCAGCGTCACCCTGCTGACCGTGGCGCCGGCCGCCAGCGTCAACGCCGACGGCTTCTTCACCAAGCCCGTTGGCACCGGCCCGTTCAAGTACGTCTCGTGGCGTGCGGACGCCGATCTGCGGCTCGAGGCGAACGATGCCTACTGGGGCGGCCCGCCGGCCTCCAAGGCCATCGTCTTCAAGTACATCCCCGAGGTCGCCGCTCGGCTGACGGCGCTGGAGACCGGCGAGATCGACTTCACCTGGCGGGTGCCGCCGGATCAGCTGGCCGGCCTCCAGAAGAACAACGAGCTGAAGGTCGAGACCACGCCGTCGCATGAGTACTACTTCATGTGGATGAACGGCAGCCGCGAGCCGTTCACCGACAAGCGGGTCCGCCAGGCGATGATCCACGCCCTCGACATCGACACGATGGTGAAGGACTTGCTGCCGGGCATCGGCGTGCGGGCGACCGCGCCGATTCCGCCAACCGTCTTCGGGCATGCCCCGCAGACGCCGTACGCCTACGATCCGGCCAAGGCGAAGGCGCTGCTGGCCGAGGCTGGCAAGCCGAACGGCTTCGAGACGAGCTTCATCTGGTACGCTGGCGCCGGCCCGCAGGACCGCGAGCTTGGGCAGGCGATGATCGCGTACTGGAACGCCATCGGCGTGAAGGTCAAGGTGGCCGAGCAGGAGCGCGCGACCTGGCTCGACAACCTGATCAAGCTCAACTGGGACATGGACTTCCAGACCAACGCCGTCACCACCGGCGACGCCGACTTCACGCTCGGGCGGCTGTACCACTCGCGGGCGAACCGCAATGGGTACAAGAACGAGGCGCTCGACAAGCTGCTGGACGAGGCGGCGGCGGCCACGGACCAGAACAAGCGAAAGGATCTGTACGCCCAGGCTAACAAGATCATCTGGGATGACGCGGTCGGCATCTTCCCGTTCGACCTGCTGGCGACGTTCGCGTACCGCAAGTCAGTAGACGGGTTCGTCCCGACGCCGAGCGCCTTCCTGTCGTTCTACAACACGATGCCGAAGAAGTAGCGGGCTCGGGGGGTGAGGTTGCTATGACGACCTACATCATCAGGCGCCTCATCTTCTCCGTCTTCGTGCTGTGGGGCGCGCTGACGGTGGTCTTTCTGGCCGTCCGCGCCGTGCCCGGGGATCCTGCTCAGATGATGCTCGGGACGGATGCTACCGCTGCTGAGGTCAACGCCCTGCGCGACAAGCTCGGGCTGAACCGGCCGCTGCCGGTCCAGTACGTCGTCTACCTGGGGCAAACGCTCCGCTTCGATCTCGGGGAGTCGCTGCGGCTGGCCCAGCCGGTCGCGTCGCTGGTGGCCGAGCGGCTCCCGACGACGGGGCGGCTGGCGCTCACGGCCATCGTCATCGCGGTCCTGATCAGTTTCCCGCTCGGCATCGCGGCGGCGTTGCGGCCCGGGGGAACGCTCGATGCTATCGTGTCGGTGGTGTCGCTGCTGGGGCAGTCGGTGCCGGGCTTCTGGCTCGGCATCATGTTCATCCTGATATTTGCGCGCTCGTTGCGGCTGCTCCCGAGCGCCGGCGACGAGACGCCGGCCCATCTGGTGCTGCCGAGCATCACCGTGGCGCTGCCGCTGGTGGGCGTGCTGACGCGGCTGGTCCGCAGCGGCCTGCTCGACGTGCTGGACGAGGATTACATCCGGACGGCGCGGGCCAAGGGCCTCCCCGCCCAGGTCGTGATGTGGCGACACGCCATCCGCAACATGCTGATCCCCGTTATCACGGTGGTCGGTCTGCAGGTCGGGCACTTGCTCGGCGGGGCCGTCATCACCGAGACGGTCTTCGCGTGGCCGGGCGTGGGGCTGTTGCTGGTGGACGCGATCACCAACCGCGACTATCCGCTGGTGCAGGCGGCGATTCTCTTCATCACGGCGATCTTCGTGACGATCAATTTCCTGGTTGATCTGAGTTACGGCGCGCTCGATCCCCGAGTTCGCTTGCAATGAGCTGGGGGAGCTGATGAGCCACCAGACGCCGACCGTCGCCGCCGCCGGGCCGCTCGCAGCGGGCAGCGCCACGCCGGCCGTTGCCGCCGCCGAGCGCGGCCGGCGCCGCCAGCGACGCCGCCTGATCCGGCTGCTGATCGGGGCGTCGCCGCTGATCCTGTTCCTGCTGATCGCCATCCTCGGGCCGGTCGTCTGGCCGTACGACTCGGTGTCGGTGCGGACCGGCGAGCGTCTGAAGCCGCCGCTGGAGGTGCTGCGCGACGGCTCGACGGCCCTCCTGGGCACCGATCAGGTGGGGCGGGATCTCCTGGCGCAGGTGCTGCAGGGCGCGCGGATCTCGCTGCTGGTCGGGCTGAGCACGGTCGCCGTGGCTGGTACCGTCGGGCTGGTGATCGGGGTGCTGGCCGGCTACTACGGTGGCTGGGTGGACACCGTCGCCATGCGGATCGCCGACATCCAGCTGGCCTTTCCCTCGATCCTGCTGGCGATCCTGATCGCTGGCGTGCTCGGGCCGAGCGTCACCAACGTCATCGTGACGCTCTCGCTGACGCGCTGGGTGACGTTCGCACGGGTGGCGCGGGCGGCCACGCTGACCACCAAGGAGCGCGAGTTCGTGCACGCGGCGCAGGCGTTGGGGGCCAGCGACGCGCGGCTGCTTCGCCTGCACGTCGTGCCGTCCACCGTCGGCCCGCTGGTGGTCGTGGCGACGGTCGAGGTGGGGCTGGTCATCATCGCCGAGGCCTCGCTGAGCTTCCTGGGCCTGGGGACGCCGTCCGACCAGCCGTCCTGGGGCGCGACCATCGCGAATGGCCGGGCCTACCTGAATACGGCGTGGTGGATCTCGACGATGCCCGGCCTGGCGCTGAGCCTGGTGGTGCTGGCCGTCGGGCGGTTCGGGGATCAGGTGCGCGACTTGCTGGACCCGCGTGCCCTGAGCCGGGTGTAGCTTTTTCCTGCCCCTCGCTATACTGCGCGCATGGTCTCCCAGAACGCACCCCGGGCGCTCGACGCCGAGATCGCCCCGATCCTTCGCAGCATCGCTCAGGTCGTTGTCGGTAAGGCCGAGGCCGTCGAGCACACGCTGGTCGCCGTGCTGGCCGGCGGGCATCTGCTGGTCGAGGACGTGCCGGGCGTCGGCAAGACCACCCTTGCGCGCTCGCTGGCCCGCTCGATTGGTGGCTCGTTCGCCCGCATTCAGTGTACGCCCGACCTGCTACCCAGCGACGTGACCGGCGTCCACGTCCTCGACCAGAAGGGCGGCGGCTTCGTGTTCCAGCAGGGGCCGATCTTCGCCAACATCGTGCTGGTGGACGAGCTGAACCGCGCGACGCCGCGCACCCAGGCCGCCCTGCTCGAAGCGATGGAGGAGCGGCAGGTCACCCTCGAAGGGGCGACCCGACCGCTGCCCAGCCCGTTCCTGGTGATCGCGACCCAGAACCCTATCGAGCTTGAGGGGACGTTCCCGCTGCCGGAGGCCCAGCTCGACCGGTTCCTGCTGCGCCTGCGGATCGGCTACCCCAGCGAGCGCGACGAGCAGGCGCTGATCGACCGGTTCGCGTCGGCCACGCCGCTCGACGAGGTCCACCCGGTGATGGACCTCCAGCGGCTGATCGGGCTGATCCGCGCCGTCCGGGATATCCGCGTCGAGCCGACGATCCGCAACTACGTCGTGGCCCTGGTTCGCGCCACCCGCGAGCACACGGCCATCCGGCTCGGGGCCAGCCCCCGCGCCACGCTGGCGCTGTACCACGCCGCCCAGGCCCTGGCCGCCGTGCGTGGCCGCACCTACGTGGTCCCGGACGACGTCAAGGCGTTGGCCGGCCCGGTCCTCGGCCACCGTCTGCTGCTGACGAGTCAGGCGCGCCTGCGTGGCCGCACCGAGCTGTCGGTGCTGGACGAGATCGTCTCCGCGACGCCGGTGCCCGTCGAGTAGACGCGTGAGCATGGGCGCCCTCCACGGCACGGGCCAGCAGCCCGGCCTCGCACTGCTCCCTGACGGACCGCGCCCGTGATCCAGCTGCACGGCGACGCGGCGGGCAATACGCTCTGGCTGGTCGGGGCGCGCGGCATCTCGCTGGCCCTGGTGCTGTTGGCGCTGGCCGTCTGGAACCAGTCCGCGCCCCTCAGCGCGATGGCCGCGCTGCTGCTGGCGCTCGCCATCGTCACGCGGCTCTGGTCGGCGCTGGCGCTGCGCTCAGTGCGCTGCGTCCTGGAGTTTGACGACGACCGCGCCTTTCCCGATGACGAGGTCGAGCTGCTGCTGCGGGTGAGCGGGCGCGGCCCGATCCCGATCCCCTGGCTGGAGATCGACTTCACGGTGCCGCGCGGCCTGTACGTGACGCCCGAGCCGGGCATCGGGGTGCTGAGCGGCGACGGCCGGGCGCTGCACATCATGGTCACCCTGCTGCCCTTTCAGAAGGTCGAGCGGCGCATCCACGTCCGCTGTCGGCAGCGGGGCGCATACCAAGTCGAGGCCATCAGCATGCTGGCCGCCGATCCGCTGCGGCTCTACCCACGCCGCCGCGAGGAGCCGACCAGCGCCCGTCTGCTGGTCTTCCCGCGGATCGTGCCGTTGGAGCAGATCGGGCTGAAGGCCGGCATGGCCGTGGGCGACCTGCGGGCCAGCAGTATCGTGATGCCCGACCCGGTCCGTCCCATCGGCGTGCGCGACTACCGCGTCGGCGACTCGCCGCGCCAGATTCACTGGAAGGCGAGCGCCCGGCGCGGGTCGATCCAGGTCAAGGTGCTCGAGCGGACCGTGCGGCGCGAGGTCGCCATCTACCTCGACGCCGGCGGCTTCGATCACTCGTGGCTGGTCTACCGCGAGGCCCTGTTCGAGCGGGCGGTGTCGGCGGCGGCCTCGCTGGCGAACGTGACCATCGAGCGCGGCGCGGCGGTCTCCCTGGCGATCAGCGGGGCGGATGCTGTCACCATCCCCGGCAACGCTGGCCTGGATCAGCTACGCCTGATCCTCGAATCGCTGGCCGTCGTGATGCCGTCCGAAGGCCGCCCCATCGACAACGTGCTCGCGTCGACCCTCGGGCGTCACCCGCCGGGCACGACCATCGTGGTGTTCACGCCGCTGCCCGAGGAGCCGATGCTCGCCGAGCTGGAGTCGGTGCGGCGACGTGGCGATCCGGTTGCGCTGGTCTACTGCGGCTTGCGGCAGGCCGATCCGCCGGACGGGTACGCCTGGTTCGACCTGGGGCGGGAGCGCGACATCGTGGCGGCGCTGGCCGAGGAGCGACGCGCATGATCGCCGCCGCGATGATCATGGAGATCTCGATCGCATCGCTGATCCTGGGTTGGGTCTGGGTGGCCGTTGCTGGCAGTCCCTGGCCGGCCCCCTGGCTGATCCTGCTCTCGGGGCCGCTCTCGTTCGGGTTTGGCAAGCTGGCGCCGGTCTCATGGCGTCGTCTCAACTGGTTCGATCCCGTCTGGTGGGCAACCGTCGCCATCGTGGTGGCCGTGCTGGCTGAGGCCGGCAACGCCACCGCGGCCGGCACGCCGTCTGGCATGCGCTGGAACGTCCAGTTCGTGGCGGGGCTGCTGCTGGCCTGGCGCGGCTGGGCGCTGGCCGATGGCTGGATCGACCTCGAGTTCGTGGAGTCCGAGCTGCAGGTCGGAACTATCGTCGTGCTCGGCATGCTGGTGATCCTGATCTGGGCGGCACCGGGAGCAGGGCTCCTCCCAGCCGTCACGTTCGCGGCGGCCGGCCTCTACGGGCTGGGGCTGGCGCGGCGCAGCCAGCGGCGCGCCCCAGGGTCGGCCCCGGAGCAGGACTGGCTGGTGCTGGTCGGCGGGCTGGTTGGGCTGATCGTGCTGGTGGCCATTGTGGTGGTGGTGCTGGTCACGCCGGATGTGCTCTCGTCGTTCATGGATCAGGTCCATGTCGGCGCGAACCTGGCCCTGGTGGGCATCGGGGCACTGTTCCAGTGGATCGCCAGCTTCTTCCCGAGCTTCGGCCCGACGGGGCCACAGCAGTTGCCGCCCAGTGGCCCCATCGGGCCGCTCGGGCCGGCGCCCGCCCCGACAGTGGCGCGGCCGGCCGGCGACGTGCCGTTCTTCTGGGTCTTCGAGCTGCTGATCACGTTCGCGCTGGCGTTGTTCCTCTTCTTCGGGATCCGCGCCGTCATGAAGCTGATGAAGACGAACATCGGGTCCATCGGCTTCAGCTTGCCGAAGCAGCGCGAGCCATCGCCCGCGATGTCCGCCGCCGAGGCGTTCTCCTGGGCGACCTGGTGGCAGGTGTTCTTGCGCTGGCTGCGCGGCGAGGTGCTGACGGGCAACGTGTTCAGGCCGAGCGCGGCACGGACGTCGGCGGCTGGCGGCGGCGTGCTCGATGGGACGGCCCAGCAGAGCGAGCAGCGCACGATCCGCGCGCTGTATCGTGAGTTCCTGACGGCGGTGGCGCGGGCCGGCTTCGAGCGTCGGCCGGCCACTACGCCGAACGAGCTGGCGCACGAGGTCAACCGCGCCCGGCCGGTGGCTGCCGCGTCTATCGAGACGGTCACCGAGCTGTACGTCCGCACGCGCTACGGCGAGGAGCAGCCTGGCGCGGACGAGCTGTCCCGCATGCGCGAGGCTGTCCAGCAGGCCCGACGCGACCTCGCGCCGCCGGAGGAGCCGAAGCGGCCCCGGCGGGCCTGACGCGCAGGGCAATCGCATCTTCGTTGGCGTTCCAAGAACGTGGCAGGACGGGCAGTCGGGGGTTGATGGCGTTTGACGAAATAACCACGGAGTCCGCACGTCAGGTCGGGGGGTGAGGGGCTATGACCGCAGGAATTCGTCAAGGGTCATAGACCCCCGCCTACAGGCATTCAGTCGCTGCGCGACGAAGGACGAGAACAGCCGTCGTCCGGTGAGACTGGGGCGTCGCGCAGCGACTGAATGCCTGTAGGCGGGGCTTTCAAGCCCCGACCACGCTGCGTGACGCGCTCAACATGTAATCGTCCTGGCCTGATGCGCGCCCGGCGTTTTGACGGTTCCCCGACTCGTTCGCTATGGTCACCAGAGTAACGGCGGCGTCTACGGTTCGACGCCGCGCCCTGGTGGCCACGGAGACTGTCCGGGCCAACGGTGTACTTCGTTCCTCGGTTTCGGTCGGCCTGCTTGCAGGGTGAGCGGGCCGACATGAGCGTCTAGCAGTGGCAGGAGTGGCAGGTTCGGATGTCCGACGAGCACAAGTACGAGGCCCGCAGTGTCCTGGTCGTCGTGGCGCACCCAGACGACGCCGAGTTCATGGCCGCGGGCACGATTGCCAAGTTCGCCCGTGAGGGCAAAGAAGTCAACTACGTCCTCTGCACGGCCGGCGACAAGGGCACGTCCGACCGCGAGATGTCCCCGGCCAAACTGGCCGAGATCCGCAAGGTCGAGCAGCGCGAGGCCTGCACCCGGCTCGGCGCGAAGGGGCTGACGTTCCTCGGCTACGAGGACGGCATCCTGACGAACACGCTGGCGCTGCGCCGCGACCTCGTCCGCGAGATTCGCCGCTACAGGCCCGACGTCCTGATCTGCCAGGATCCGACGACCCGCTGGTCGGCGCAGGGCTACCTGAACCACGCCGATCACCGCGCGGCCGGCGATGCCGCCCTGGACGCCGTCTACCCGTCCGCCCGCGATCCGCACGTCTTCCCCGAGCTGCTGGATGAAGGGTTCGAGCCGCACAAGGTCGTCGAGGTGTACGTCGGCGGCACGAACACGCCTGATGTCTTCATCGACATCGAGGAGACCGTCGACCTCAAGATCCATGCGCTGCTGGCGCACGTCAGCCAGGTGGGCGACGGCACGCGGCCAGATCGGCCGGACTGGAACCTCTCGAACATGGTTCGGGAACGGGCCGGGCAGGTTGGCCAGACGCAAGGACTCCGTTTCGCCGAGTCCTTCAAGTACTTTCGTCTCCGGTAGCGCCAGACGCGTCGGTGCGCCGTCCTCGTGACGGCGCACCCGGGCGTTCTCCCAGACAGCCGCCCCGTGCCTTCTGTTCGCTGGACTCGGGTGTCCAGGCACGCGCGGCCGGCGGGAGGACGCTATGCGAGCACGATCCTGGAGCAGCCCCCGGGTGTTGCGGCTGCTGGCCGGACTGGCGCTGCTGCTGACGCTGATGACGACGGGCTGGATCGCCGTGCCGCGCGCCCAGGCGGCCGGGCCGGTCGATCCACGTGAGGTTGCACTGACCCTGGCTGACTTGCAGGCCGGCTTCGCCGTGGACCCGGCCGTCACCGGCCTGAGCATCCTTCCCGACAGCGTCGGCGTGAGCCTGCGGGTCGATATGCGGCGACAGGCCACGCCCCAGAACCTGCTCGACGGCCCGATCATCGTGCAGCAGATCATCGTACGGATCGATGGGCCGGTGGCTGCCGAGGCCGTGCTCGCCTCGATCCGCGACGAGCTGATCCGCGATGCCGGCATGTCGCCCACGCCTGAGGGTCCGAACGACGGCGGCACCGTCAGCCTGAAGCGCACCGAGGGCGACGTGATCCTCTACTCGGTCGGCTTCGTGAAGGGAAACATGGTGGTGTTCACCACGACGGGCGGCCTCGCGCCGGTGACGACGTTCGCTCGACTGGTGGATCTGGCCGGCATCACGTCGGCGCGGCTCGACGCGGCAGCGGCCCGCCCGTAGGCCGTCCCCGACATTACGGCATCGCGGCGGCCGGCGCGGTACTATCTCAAGCTGACAGGATCAGTACCGCTCCGGGGTGCGACATGATCAGATCGCTGCCGTACTTGCTGCACGGGCGGGCCGGTCTCGTCATCAACTGGCTGCAAAGCGAGCGCGCCGGCCTCTACGAGCGCCGCGCTCGCACGCGCATCGTGTTCGACGCGAGGGCGTGCCGGTACGTCGAGCTGCCGATGGCCGAGTTCGAGCAGCTTCAGAGCGATGGCCGCATCGAAGAGGCCGACTCACGAACACCGCACCTCTGGCGCAAGCAGAAGGTGTATCGGCTCGTGTAGCCAGGTCTGCGGCTTTTCCATGACGCCCCATCTCGAAGGAACCGTTCCGGCCGTTCGAACGTCTGCGAGAATGTGGCGATTCAGCCGCAAAGAGAGCAGGGCGAGCTTGTGGCCGGAGCCCGTCACACGGTGTGTGTGACGCCGACTGAGCCATCCAGCCCTACCTCGGACTGGGAGACGAACGTGATGAAGATGAACCCGTGGCGGGTCTGCACTGCCGTCGCGCCGATCGTGCGCCTCATGCTGGCCGTCGTGGTGGTCACCTCGACGTTCCTGGCCCTGACAGGCGGGCAGTCGCTGGCCGCGCCGCTGGCTGTCGAGCCGAAGGACATCGCGCTCTCGCCGGCCGATCTGCCGTCCGGCTTCTCCGTCGATCCGTCGCTGACCGAGCACGGGCGCGTCGAGAACGTCGGCCCGATCTATCAGGTCGGCATGATGCGCGAGATCAACGACATGAACCTGATGTCCGGGCCGGTCTTCATCATTCAGCAGGTCGTCCGGCTGGACGAGAGCATCGGCGCTGGCGATGCGCTCCAGATGCAGCGGCGGTACTGGGTCGAGCAGAACGGCTACCGGATGAGCAAGTCCGGCCCGAACGACGGCGGGACGTTCAGCCTCGTGAAGACCGAGGACAGCGTGACGATCTACCTCGTCGGCTTCATCAAGGAGAACATGATCATCGTGACTGGCGCGGGCGGCCTTGAGGGCGTCGTCTCCTTCGGCATCCCCTACGAGCTGGCGGCGATCACGTCGGCGCGGCTCGACCGCGCGCTCGGTCGGTGATCTCACGCCGAGCGTGACCGCGCTCGGCCTCGCCCCTGAACGGCTGTACCCTCTGCACAAGCCTGGCCCGCCAACTTCGGCGGGCCTGTCTGTTTCCTACGCCAACCCCTGCCGGCTACCATCACGCTACCTGGGAGGAGCGGGGGTGGCAGCAGATGATGCTCAGTCCGCGCGAGGTTGAGAAGCTCTACGTCTACATCGTGGCTGACCTCGCCCGTAAGCGCCGAGATCGCGGGGTCAAGCTGAACTACAGCGAGGCCATCGCCCTGATCACCGAGGCGATCCTGGAAGGCGCGCGCGACGGCAAGAGCGTCGCCGACCTGATGGAGCTGGGGCGCACCATCGTCAGCCGCGACGACGTGATGCCGGGCGTGCCTGAGATGGTGCCGGCTGTGCAGGTCGAAGCAACGTTCATGGACGGCACCAAGCTGGTCACCTGCCACGACCCGATTGTCTAGCAGGGCATCGCGCTTCATCTCAGCGAAGGATCCACGATGGCCGAACCCGCCCGCTACATCGTGCCTGACGGCGAGATCGAGCTGAACGCCGGCCGCCCGACGGCGACGGTCCGCGTCAAGAACACCGGCGACCGCCCGGTGCAGGTTGGCTCGCACTACCACTTCTTCGAGGTGAACCGCGAGCTGGACTTCGACCGGCGCGCGGCCTACGGTATGCGCCTCGATATCCCCGCTGGCACGGCTGTCCGCTTCGAGCCCGGCGACGAGCGCGAAGTGACCCTGGTGGCCCTGGGCGGTGCGCGCCGGGCCATCGGGTTCTCGGCGCTGGTGGACGGCGACCTGGACGACATCGAGACGGCCATCGCGCGGGCGCAAGTGCTCCGCTTCCGGGGGGCCGGCGGGCCGGCCGATGCCCCGTTCGAGTCTGCGCCGCTGGAGGGCTCCGATGCGGATCTCGCGTGACCGGTACGCGCGCCTGTACGGCCCCACGGCCGGCGACAGGTTCCGGCTGGCCGACACCGACCTCGTCTGCGAGGTCGAGCGCGACCTGGGCGTGCCCGGCGAGGAGGCCGTCTTCGGCGGCGGCAAGACGATCCGCGACGGCATGGCCCAGAGTCAACGGTCCAGCGCCGAGGGCGCGCTCGATCTCGTCATCACGAACGTCGTCGTGATGGACCCCGTGCTCGGGATCGTCAAGGGCGACCTGGGCGTCAAGAACGGGCGGATCGTGGGGGTGGGCAAGGCCGGCAACCCGGACACCCAGGACGGCGTCACGCCGACGATGGCGATCGGCCCCGGCACGGAAGTCATCGCCGGCGAGCACCTGATCGCGACGCCCGGCGGCATCGACAGCCACATCCACATGATCTGCCCTCAGCAGGTCTACGAGGCCCTCTCGAACGGGATCACCACCATCATCGGGGGTGGGACCGGGCCGGCCGACGGCACTGCCGCCACGACCTGTACCCCGGGTCCCTGGAACATCAGCCGGATGCTCCAGGCCGTCGACAACCTGCCGCTGAACGTCGGCATCCTCGGGAAGGGGAACGCCAGCCGGACCGCGCCGCTGATCGAGCAGATCGTGGCGGGCGCCTGCGGCCTGAAGGATCACGAGGACTGGGGCACGACGCCCTCGGCCATCGATACGTCGCTGCGGGTGGCCGACGACTACGACATCCAGGTGGCGATCCACACCGACACCCTGAACGAGTCCGGCTTCGTCGAGGACACCATCGCGGCCATCGGTGGCCGGACCATCCACACCTACCACACCGAGGGGGCAGGCGGCGGCCACGCGCCTGACATCATCAAGATCGCCGGTGAGCTGAACGCCCTGCCCTCGTCCACGAATCCGACGCGCCCGTACACCGTCAACACGCTGGACGAGCACCTGGACATGCTGATGGTCTGCCATCACCTCAACCCGGCCGTGCCGGAGGACGTGGCGTTCGCGGAGAGCCGCATCCGTGCGGAGACCATCGCGGCCGAGGACGTGCTGCACGACCTTGGCGTGATCTCGATGTACTCCTCAGACTCCCAGGCGATGGGGCGCATCGGCGAGAGCTATGCCAAGCTGTACCAGACCGCCGACAAGATGAAGCGAATGGGCGAGCCGCCGCCCGGCTCGGTCTCCACCAACGACAACCTCCGCATCCTGCGCTACCTCGCCAAGCTGACCATCAACCCGGCCATCACGCACGGCATCGCGCACGAGGTCGGATCGCTGGAGGCCGGTAAGCTGGCGGACATCGTGCTGTGGCCCATCGCGTTTTTCGGGGCCAAGCCGAAAATGATCGTCAAGGGCGGGCTGATCGCCTGGAGCGTCATGGGCGATCCGAACGCCTCAATCCCGACGACGGAGCCGGTCCTGTACCGGCCGATGTGGGGCGCGTTCGGGTCGGCGCCGGCGGCCACGTCTGTGACGTTCACGTCGCAGGCGGCCCTCGACGATGGCGTAGGCGAGCGGCTGCGCCTCAACAAGCGGCTGGTGGCCGTGAAGGGGTGCCGGACAGTCACCAAGAAGCAGATGCTGCTGAACGATCTGACCCCGAAGATCGAGGTGGACCCCGAGACGTACGTCGTGCGGGTGGACGGCAAGATCGCGACGGTCGGCCCGGCCGAGCGGCTGTCGCACACGCAGTTGTTCTACTTGATGTAGTGATGGCACGACCTGTGGTGATGGCACGACCTGTGGTGATGGCACGACCCGCGGTAATGGCGCGACCCGTGGTGATGGCACGACCCGTGGTGATGGCACGACCCGCGGTGATGGCACGACCCGCGGTGATGGCGCGTTCGGCACGAGGTGTCTGCCGTCAAGACACCATTGTCATCCTGAGCTTGCGAAGGATCTCACCCGCTGACGCGACAGGTTGTGAGATCCTTCGGCTGCGCTCGCAGGCTCGCTCCGCTCAGGATGACATGGGGAATGCACGGTTGCGCTCCCTGTCAGAGCATCCTGCTGGCAGGATCGGACCAACCGCTCAGGATGACATGGGGAATGCACGGTTGCGCTCCCTGCCAGAGCTTCCTGCTGGCAGGATCGGACCAACCGCTCAGGATGCCGTGGGGAATGCACGGTTGCACGGCAGGACAGTTCGGGCGAGGACGCAGCTGCCATGAAAGTCCGGCATCTGACCGCTGCCGACAACGTCCGTGAGGACGGCTCGCTGATCGATCCGCTGGCCGTGCGCCACGGGATGATCGTGGCTGGCCGGGTGTCAGCGCTGGCCGGGCCGGTCGATCCGCTGACCCACCTGAATGCGGACTTCGATGAGCATGGCCTGGAGCAGTGTGCCCTTGTGGAGCGGCTGGAGCTGGGCGCGCGGGCCATCTTCGGCGAGGACGGCCTGCGAATGGCCTGGGCCGCTGACGCGGACTACCAACCGCTCGGACGGGTGGACGTGCAGGCCCGGCTGAGGGAGTGGCGGGCAGCCCGCGCCGGCGCGGCGACCTTGGACGCATGACGATGCAGGCTGATGGGGCGTCGCAAGCTGCCGGCGTGCTTCGGGCTGATGGGGCGTTGCTGGCCGCGCTCCAGCTTGGCGACTCCCTCTTCCCGAGCGGGGGGTTCACCCTCTCGCACGGGCTGGAGACGCTGGCTGAGCGCCGGCTTGTGACCGATGCTGCGTCGCTCCAGACCTGGATCGCGAACACCGTCCGCTGGCAGATCGGGACCACCGACGCGGTCGCCACGGCGGCCGCCTGGGCCGCCGCCGACGATCTCGATCTCGATCTCGACCTGGTGGCGCAGATCGACCGTCGGCTGCTGGCGACCAAGCTCGCACGGGAGTCGCGACAGGCCTCGGAGCGGACGGGACGGCAGACGCTCTCGACGCTGGCCGGCCTGGCCGGCGGCCGGCTGGCCGACTTGCGGCGGCTCGTGCTCAACCGCACGACGCCCGGCCTCTACCCCGTGGTGCTGGGCGTGGCCGGCCGTCAGCTCGGGATGGAGCAGCGCGCCACGGTCCTCCTGTTGCTGCACTTGCACGTGGCTGGCTGTCTCGGAGCAGCCCTTCGCCTGATCGACGTGGACGATGTCGAGGCCCAGCAGATTCGCTTTCGGCTGGCCCCGCTCCTCGCGGCCGTCGCCGACGAGGCGCTGACCATCCCCTGGAAGGAGATGTACGGATGTGCGGTCCAAACGGAGCTCATGACCATGATGCACGAGACTGCGATCACGCGGCTGTTCGCAAGCTAGGCGCTGGCAGCCCGCTGCGAATCGGGATCGGCGGCCCGGTCGGGTCGGGGAAGACGGCGCTGGTCGAGCAGCTGGTGCCCAGGCTGCTGGGGCGCGGCATCGAGACGGTCGTGATCACCAACGACATCGTCACCACCGAGGACGCCGAGCACGTCCGCAAGACGCTCGACGGCGTCCTGGACGCCGAGCGGATCGTGGGCGTCGAGACCGGCTCCTGTCCGCACACGGCCGTCCGCGAAGACCCGACCATGAACCTCGCGGCGTTGGAAGACCTGGCGGCGCGCTACCCCTCGGCCCAGGTGGCGCTCGTGGAGAGCGGCGGCGACAACCTGACCCTGACCTTCAGTCGGCGGCTGGTGGACTACTCGATCTACGTCATCGACGTGGCCGGCGGCGACAAGATCCCCCGCAAGCGCGGCCCGGGCCTGATCCGCAGCGATCTGCTGGTCATCAACAAGGTCGATCTCGCCCCGTACGTCGGCGCGAGCCTGGAGGTCTTCTCGCGGGACTCGACGATCTACCGCGAGGGCCGGCCGTTCCTGTTCACGAACTGCAAGACGGGCGAGGGCGTGGACGCCGTGCTGGACGCGATGCTGGCGAAACTGGCCGTGCCGGCCTGAGCGGAGCGTCGCGCTACGGCGTCGAGCGGACCCGCAGCACGACCGCCCGCTCGACGACCCCCTCGGCCCGCGGCGGGTGATCCACGTCGTCGTCGGGCAGCGACAGGCCGAGCCGCAGCGGGTACTCTCCGTCCGGCAGGCTGACCGGCACCGTCACGTTGAGCTGCTGGACCAGCAGATCGCCGGTCTGCCACTCGGCGCTCGGCAGGCCGCCGCGCCGCGCGAAGGTCAGCCGCCGGCCCTCGGCGTCCGTCAGTTCGACGTAAGGCACAAGGTCATGGGCATCGGTCGGCTGGCCGTCCTCGACCAGCAGGTACGCTGCCAGCGGGGCCGTCTGGCCCGGCCGCACCTCGGTCGGTACGTCCAGGACCACCAGCCGCACGCCGAAGCCGACCGGCTGGTTGGACCGTCGCCGCAGCGAGATCAGGTCGTCGGGTGGGCGGGCCCGAACCTGGAACAGCCGCGCCGCACTGCTGGTGCCGGGCTGCGGCACGTCCAGCAGCCGCGTGGCCGAGCGCTGCAGCAGGCGTGGAAGCTCCTGGTCGGGGATGGTCAGGACGAGGGCATCACGGGTCGTGGGGGCAACGGTCAGCCCTTCGAGCGGGAAGCGCGGCTCCAGCTCCGGCCCGAGCAGGTAGTTGAGCGCCTTGCGGTTGCGGTCCAGGTGGCGGTTGTCGGCGTCCAGGACGCCGGTCACCACGGTCACGCCCCGGATGCCGGCCGTCTGCGCCGCCGCCTTGGTACGATCCGCGACGGTCTGCCAGTACCGGAGCGGTAGCCCGTGCAGCTCGCCGATGCCAATCTGGCGGGCGGTGAGATCGGCGCGGTTCAGCTCGGATTGCCACTGTGTCGCGGTGATGGCGGCCGGTGGCGCACTGGCGATGCGGTCCAGCGCGACGTAAAACGCGCCGACAGCGGCGGCCTGAAGCACCAGGACAGCGGCGACCGCCCCACCGACGAGCCGTGCGAGGGAGATCGCTCCTGGCAGTGTGTCTGAGCGGAGCGTCATCAGCCAGGATGCGCCGCGCGCCATCAGCAGGAACGGCAGGGGCACGAGGCAGAGCACGTAGTGGATGTAGACTTGTGAGCCTTGCCAGGTCATCAGCGCGAGCGGCGCGACGAGCCAGATCAGCAGCAGGGCGTCGGCGCGCCAGCCGTCTGCGCGGCGCAGGCAGGCACGTGCCGAGACGCCCGCGCCGACGACGAGCAGCGCGACCGCCACCACGGCGACGGTCAGCAGCAGCGGCGAGAGCAGGTCCATCGCCCGGTCGTCAAACCCGAGCTTCAGGTTGAGGTTGTAGCCGGAGACGAGCCAGGAGGTGAGCGTCAACGCCGTCGGATCGGGCAGCAGCGTGATGCCCCGATTTCCCCGCCCGAGCGCCTGAAGCAGATCGTCGCGCAGGGTCCAGAGGTGGAGCGTGTACGGGGCGACGAGCGCCACGGCTGCGACGATGGCCAGGGCCAACCGCGGAGCGAGCCAGCGCCGCGCGAACAGCGCCAGCGTCAACAGGACCGGCGGGCCGAAGAGGACGGCCAGCAAGTGCGTCTGCGTCTGCGCTGCGCCGGCCAGGAAGAATGGGATGATCCAGCGCCGATCCTGCCGCGCCACCACCATCATGGCCGACATGAGCATCACCGTGGTCAGGAGGGGCTGGGTGATGACCCACGGCTGCCGCCCGAAGGTGACCGCCCAGGGGTTCGCCGCGTAGAAGAGGCCGGCCAGCAGCCCGACGCGCGCCCCGAAGAAGCGGCGCGCCAGCAGGTAGCACAGCAGCACGCTCGCCACGTTGGTGGCTGAGATCAGGATCACCCGCGCGATAGCAGGACGGGGGAACGGCTCGGCCAGGGCGTAGTAGTAGAGCAGGCCGGCCGGATCGGGGATGAACCAGGAGGTGATCTCCGAGTCAACAGGGCGTGCGCCGTACCAGATCGGGCGGGCGCGTTCGGCCTCCAGGGCCTCGTCGTGGCCGAACGGCGTCAGGTCCGGGAAGGGCAGCCGCAGCACCGACGCGACAACCAGCACCAGCAGCAGCGAGAGCGTCCGCTCGCGGAGAAGCCAGCGCGGCACGATTCCGGCTCCTGGGGAGACGGCGCGCGGACGCGTGGCGGGCTGGACGACGGACTCCAGGGCGAGACACTCCGAGCGTGAGGCGTGTGGAGGCCGGACGGCGACGCGGCCGGCCTGCATGACGAGCGCATGACGCTCCGGGGCGCAAGTATACGGTCAAGCCAGCGGGCCAATGCCCGCGAGCGACGCGCCGCCCGCGGCGGTTCGGCGGGCGGCGCGTCGCTCGCGCCGGCCGTCAGCTTCCGAGGCCCGCCAGGAAGCGAACGGCGTCTTGCTCCATCGCGGTGGTGATCTCGTGGCCGGCGCCCGGGAAGACGCTCAGGCTGGCGCGCGCCCCGAACTGCTGGAGGATCTCCACGAAGCGGGTCGCCCGCTCGACGCGGTTGGTGCCGAACATCGGATCCCACTGGCGCGGGACATCCTCAGCCTTCGTGTCCGCGCCGCCCACGCCGATGAAGTACGCGACGTTCTTGGTCGCGGCGGCGTCGAACTTCTGCCCGCAGAACGTGTCCACGTCGGCCGTCCCGAACGGGTAGCGGGCCAGCTTGCCCTCGGCGTCGGTTGTGGAGGGCAGGGTGTAGGAGCCGGCCGAGAAGCCGGCCACGCCGAGCGTCAGATCGGGGAACATCAGCGAGTAGCGGATCGATTCCTGGCTGCCGCGCGAGAAGCCGAACATCAGCACGCGCGACTCAAAAGCCAGGCCGGTGCGCGTGGGCAGCGCGTCGATCAGCGACTTGAGGCGCGGCAGCAGCTCGCCGTCTCGGCGAACCAGCTCCGGATCGCGGTAGTCGCGGTAGGGCATCGTCGGCGCCAGGATGGCCCAGTTGTGCTGCGCTGCGAACGGCGCGAGCATGGCGGCCATGTCCGCCCCGTTGCCGCCCATGCCGTGCAGGACGACCAGCAGCCGCACGGGCTGGCCGGTCACGGCGGGTGGCGGCACAAAGGTGTACGTCGGTAGCGGAACGGCGGCGACGTACTGGACGGACGCCGGCTGCGAGATGGCGGCGTCGGCGGCAGCCTCAGCCCGGGTGATGTCGAGCGCGGTGCCTGAGAGCACCAATACCAGGACGACGAGCGAGCCAAGCAAGGAAAGAGCGCGGTGCCGCACGCTGCCTCCGGGGGCCAAGGGGTGCCAGAGCACGGGTCGGTACGCCGAGCGAGATGGCGGCACGTCGAGGCCGCCGACGCGAGTGTACGGGATGGTACCCGAGAAAGTAAAGAGTCTTAAAGATTTAACGAGGCCAGGGGCCTCTTCACATCGAAACGCGGCAGATTGCGGCGCGGGGACGCTCTGATGTCAACCTGGGGCGGCAATACCGTTACGATTGTGTCGGCGGCGTCTCAGATCGCGACGAGGGCGTGGCGCGCGGTTTGCGTAGGGACGTCTCACCTGGCCTTATCGCCTGCTTTTTCAGAGGAGCTGGACCATGCGGTTCAACGAGAACGCTCGACTCGATACCTCTCAGGTTGACGACCAACGCGGCCGGCGGGTGCCCGGCGGCGCTGTTGCCATCGGCGGCGGCGGCCTGGGGCTGGTGATCCTGATCGTCGGGATGCTGTTCGGCGTGGATCCAGCCGTCCTGACCAGTGTGGTGCAGGAGACCTCGCGGACGGCCCCGCAGGCCGGCCCGGTCGATGCGGGCGCGCAAAGCTCGCTGGCCCAGAACTGCCGAACCGGCGCAGACGCGAACAGTCGTGAAGACTGCCGCATCGTCGGCTTCGTCAACAGCATTCAGGACTACTGGACCGACGCGCTGCCACGGCAGGGCGGACGGTACCAGATCGCCCAGACCCGCCTGTTCTCCGGTGCGACGAACACCGGGTGCGGCGGGGCATCCTCGGCTTCAGGGCCGTTCTACTGCCCGGCCGATCAGACGGTCTACGTCGACCTCTCGTTCTTCGAGGAGCTGCGGACGCGATTCGGCGCGCAGGGCGGGCCGTTCGCGCAGGCCTACGTGCTGGCCCACGAGTACGGCCACCACGTCCAGAACCTCGCCGGCATCCTGGACCGGCTGGACCGGCGCGACGCCGGCCCGACCAGCGACGCGGTGCGCTCCGAGCTGATGGCCGACTGCCTGGCCGGCGTCTGGGCCGCCAACGCCGTGCAGACCGGCTTCATCGAGCGGCTGACCGACCAGGACATCGCGGATGGTCTCAACGCCGCCGCTGCCGTTGGTGACGACCGCATCCAGGAGCGGATGCAGGGGCGCATCACCCCCGAGAACTGGACGCACGGATCGTCGGCGCAGCGGCAGCGCTGGTTCACGCAGGGCTACCAGCAGAAGCAGGCGAACGCCTGCGACACGTTCAACGCCCGCCTGTAGTCGTCAGCATCCGGCTGTAGTCGTCAGCGTCCGCCGGGTGTCGCCGGGTCGGCGTCGAGGACGGCCTCGTAGGCGACCCGCGTCAGCTTGAAGACGACGGCGTCGGTGGCGGCGCGCGCCGAGCGTCCGTGCGCCGCCTGCGTTGCAAAGGTCGCCCAGCCGACGAGCTGCCCGGGGCCGACCGACGCGATCTCGTGTTCAGCGCCGTCGTCCTCGACCTGTGAGATGGTGGCGCGGCCCCGCCCGATCAGGAAGAAGGCGTCGGACGCGCTCCCGTGGGTGAACAGCGCTTCGCCGGCCGCCACTTCCATCCGCACCAGCAGCGAGACCAGCCGCGCCAGCCGGTCCGGTGGCAGCTCCGCGAACGGTGCGAGCCGTGCCAGCCAGCGCGCCACCTGGGCCTGACTCGGGCGGACGGCGTCCGCGAGCGCACCGACCTGGTCTGCAACGAGCTGGGCGTACAGGCCGTTCCGTGCCAGCAGATCGTCGTGCGCGCCCTGCTCCACCAGCCGCCCGTCGTCCAGGACGAAGATCAGGTCGGCGTCGGCGACCGTCTCCAGCCGATGCGCGATCTTGACGACAGTGCGCGGCGGGCCGCCCGGCTGCGACCGCGCCGCGAGGCCTGCCTGGACCGCTCGCTGTGTGGTGGCGTCGAGCGCCGACGTCGCCTCGTCCAGGATCAGGACGGACGGATCGCGCAGGAGCGCCCGGGCCAGGGCGATGCGCTGGCGCTGGCCGCCCGACAGGCCGGCTCCACGCTCCCCGACGGTCGTGTCGTACCCGTCTGGGAGCGCCGCGATGAAGCCGTGGGCCTGGGCCTGCTCGGCGGCGCGGCGGATGTCCTCCTCGGAGACGCCTTCCAGGCCGAAGCGGATATTCTCGTAGACGGTGGTGGCCAGCAGGATGGCGTCCTGGGGCACCAGCGCGATCTGCCGCCGGAGCGAGGCGAGACTCGCGCCGTCGATGTCCCGGCCGTCCCACGTGATGCTGCCGCTGTCGCGGGCGTAGAGGCGCGGCAGGAGGTTGACGATGCTGGACTTGCCGGCCCCTGTCGGCCCCACAAAGGCGACCGTCGCGCCGGCCGGAATGCTCAGGCTGATCTCGTGGAGGACGGGCTGGGCGCTCGGCGTGTAGCTGAAGGTCACGTCGGCGAGGGTCAGCCGGTCACGCAGCGCGCCGATCTCGATGGCGTCTGGGGTGTCCGTCTCGACATCCTCGGCCAGCAGCTCGGAGACCCGCTCGACGGCGGCATCGGCGTCGGTGAGGCCCTGGCGGGCGGCGGCGACCTGCCCGACTGGCCCGAAGATCTGGCCCAGCACGACGTAGAACGCGGCGAGGCCGCCCGCTCCGAGATCCTGCCCGCCGCTGGCGATCACCAGGTAGCCGCCGACCAGCAGGACGGCCACCTGGGTCAGATGCATGACCAGCGAGGCCGCCTGTCCGAGCACCGAGCTTTCCTGCGCGTAGGCGATGTTCAGGTGGCGGTGTACTTCGAGCTGCCGGCCGATGCGACCCGCGAAGTAGGCTGCCGCGCCGTAGATCTTGACCAGCACTTGCATGGCCGTGAACTCGCCGACGCGGGCCGAGAGACCGCTGATGCGGCGCGCGCGCTCGCGGGCGGCGGCTCGCAGGTTGCGACGCCGCAGCCGATACAGCAGCCCCAGCACCGGCAACCCCAGCAGCACGATCGCCGCGAGGCGTGGCTCCAGCCCGACCAGCACCACGCCGTTCATCAGGACGGTGAGGGTGCCGGTCACCAGCGGCACCAGGGCGTTGACCATCGCGCCCTCGATGGTGGCCGTGTCGTAGACGACCCGCTGATTGATATCGGCGGCGGTGGTGCGGGCGAAATACGTGGACGGCAACTGGCTGAGCACGCCGAGCAGCTTGCGGCGCAGGTCGAGCACGAACGACTCGCCCACCTCGTTCAGCACGGACATCAGGCGAACGCGGGCCAGGGCGTTGAGCACGTAGAGCAGCCCGAGCACGCCCATCAGCCCGAGTAGGATGCGGGTTTGCTCGCTGCCGTCGCCGATGACGTGGCCCTTGCCGCCGATGAATGGGATCGGGAAGGCGAGCGGCCGGTGCCCGAGCAGATCGTCGATCAAGAAGCGGAACGTGAGCGGCAGCGCCAGCGAGAACGCGATCCCGATCAGGGCGTAGAACAGGATGACGACGCCGCTCCACCAGTACGGCCTCAACAGTGGTACGAGCCGGCGGAGGGTGCCCCGAGCCGATGGCCGGTGGACCCGGCTCCCGACCTCCAGCCGGCGCCGCCAGTCCCGCTCGGCCAGCGGCAGCGCGCGGTGATAGGCCCGGGCAAACGCCGGCTCGGCGCTGAGGTTGTCGCGGCGAGCCGCTTCGACCAGGGCCACGTAGGCATGCGCGCCGCTGCGCTCGATCAGTTCGGTGGCGAACCCGACGGCGACGGACTGTGCCACGGCGGAGACCCGCTGCTCGGACTCGGTGGTCAGCTCGGGGATCGCCGGCAGGAGGCCGTCTGCCAGGAGCTGGCGACAGCGGGCCGGGGCGTCGGCGTGGTAGCGGCCTCGCCCGGTCCTGGCGGCGACATAGCCCAGCAACCCGGCGTCCCAGAAGCGGGAATGCGGCGTCGGCGGGCCGATCTGCTGGTCAAGGAACAGCCGGAGCAGATCGACCTCCGGCGTGAGGCACGGTTGGTCCGGTGCATGGACCAGGGTCAGGACTGGCTGAGACTGCACGCTCGCGGAGCCGGCGGTGCCGGCTGGCCCCTTGCCGTCGAGCGGGGCATCCGGGGCGTCGAGCATGCGGATCGAGAGGTGTGCGCCACGACCCGAGGCCAGGCCCAGCAGCTCGGAGACGGTTGCGTACGCCGCCAGCAGCCGCGCGCTCAGCACCGAAAGGTCGCGCGCCGCGAACGAGTGCGGGCGATACCAGATGTCCAGCGGACCGCTGGTACGTACCAGCCAGCCGGTGGGCGGCCGATCCTCAGGGACGGCCGTGACGGCGTCTGCGCCGGGCGAGTCAGTCACAGGGCGCGCTCCAACGCCACGCAGCAACCATTGCCCCGGGCCGGACCGGCCGGCCGCCGCGGGCAGGTGTCAGCTTGCTCCGTGAATAGTATGCGGCGCACGCACGTCCGGCTGACAGGACAGATGCCCGCGACGAGAGGGGACACACAACCCGGCCGGGTAGACCATCGCACTCGGAATGATGGAGGTAGGGACGCTTCTCTCCCCGGAAAGGCTGGTGGCGACCGTGGCCATCCTGTCGCCGAGGCGCGCCGACGCGCCGATGCAGTCCGGCAGCGATGCCGTGCCATCGGCCGGGCCTGGACCGGCCGCAGCTCGGTCGGCCGCGCCGGCGCTGACGTTGACGCCGATGTCGCCGGCCGACCTGGAGTGCTTCATCCGCGAGGAGATCGCCGATTGCCTGCGCGAGCACATCGAGGATGAGCGCTGGCCGGCCAGCGTGCCCTTGGACCGCGCCGAGGAGGAGTTGTCCACGATCGCGCGCCTGGAACGCGAGGCTGTGCGGTCGCAGGATCACCGGCTGTGGGCGGCCCAGACCCCGGACGGGACGGTGGTCGGCTGGCTCTGGGTGAAGCTGCCGGTGACCGGGGCCTGCGCCGGGCGGGCGTTCCTCTGCCAGATGACGGTGGCGGCCTGCATGCGCCGGCGCGGCTTCGGCCGGGCGATGCTGGCCGCTCTGGAGCAACGGCTGCTGGCTGAGGGCGTGTCCGAGCTCTGGCTCAACGTCTGGGAGGAGAACGCCGCCGCCAAGTCGCTCTACGAGAACACCGGCTTCGAGGTGCTGGAGCGTCACGCGACGATTCGCCAGATGCGCAAGCGACTGTTGACTGGATGACTGGCAACAGTGCTACGATGCGATGATCGACGCATGACGGTGACAGATGTCTCGCCGGCTGGCGGACGCCTGTCACTGTCGGTGCGGTCGCGGGGCGAAGGACACTGGAGCAGAGGGGACAACTGGGAACACCGGGCGCTCCGTCGGGCGCAGAGTAGCGAGGTAGGAGCATGGTGTCCGTACGTCCGGACCTGGCCGGTATCCGGCAAGCGCTTGCCGCACTCCAGGAATTCCCTGCGCGGGTCGATCTCTCGGATGTTGACGGTCACGTGCTGGTCGAGGCGGACCTGCCGACGCCGCCCACCGATAGCCGCGTCGAGCTTGGGGACATCGACGACCCGAGCGTGCTCATGCGGTACTACTTCGGTCAGGGCGGGCGTGATGTGACCCTGGTGCTCGGTCACCAGGCGTACACGGCGCGCCTGGAGACCGAGTGGGAAGGCAGCAATCGCCACTGGTGGCTGACGCTCCGAAAATAGGGGCGTGGCTGGCCCTCGATTCTCGTCCCCGGGTGGGGAAGGTCATTCCAGACGAGAGGCGGCCTCGAATTCCCGGGCGTTCGGTGTCCCACCGCGCGCCCGGGAATTCGAGGCCGCCTCTGCACGTTTCGCCTCTGGGACGGCTGCCGTGGCTTGACGCTTGTGTGCTCTGCTCGCTACGGTGCCCGGAAGACCAGAGAGGGATGACAGCAGCATGGCGAAGCTCACCCTGGGCTACAAGGCGTCGGCAGAGCAGTTTGCGCCGCGCGATCTCCTGAACTTCGGCGTGGCCGCCGAGCAGAACGGCTTCGACAGCGTGGTGGTCTCGGACCACTACCAGCCCTGGAACCACACCGACGGCCACGCGCCGCACTCGT
>JADZEM010000010.1 GCA_020850535.1 Chloroflexota bacterium | reverse complement strand
GTACCCGAAGCATCATGGAACGGGCGGTCGGGGGTTGAAACCCCCGCCTACAGTCATTCCGTCGCTGCGCGACGGCCGTCGGGAACGGCAGGCACTGGTGCGACTGGAGCGTCGCGCAGCGACTGCAGGATCGTAGGCGGGGCTTTCAAGCCCCGACGCCGCCGCACGACGACATCAACATGCAATCGCCCTGGCGTGCCCGGCGTTGCCCTTGACCGATTCGTCGCGGTCTGCGTACCATCGTAGATGGGCGTCCGTCCACCGGACGCCTGAAAATCGAAGAGCGCAGACTCGGTACGACGATGCTAGGGGAGCCACGGGCTGAGAGTCCGCCGGTACGGCGGGCGACCCTTTGAACCTGACCAGGTTAGGACCTGCGAAGGGAAGCGGTGACCGAGACACCAGGTGTCCGCGGGACCGCTCCGGTTGTCTTACGCCAACGACATGGCGTGCTATCTCGGCGTGCAGTGGCGCGCGCCGAGTCCCAGGAGGGTGAACGTGGGCGACATGCTGGAGATTGCAGGCAAGACGTTCCGATCTCGGTTGATGCTGGGCAGCGGCAAGTTCCGCAACGCCGACGAGATGCGGAGTGCCTACGAGGCGTCCGGGACGGAGATCGTGACCGTCGCCATTCGGCGGCTGGATCTGGACAATCCGTCGAAGAAGACGCTCCTCGACGAGATCGACTGGACCAGGTACACGATTCTGCCGAACACGGCCGGCTGCTACAACGTGGACGAAGCCGTTCGCTGCGCCCGCCTGGGTCGCGAGCTGACCGGCTCGAATTGGGTCAAGCTCGAGGTGATCGGCGATCCGAAGTACCTCTGGCCAGACCCGGTCGGCACGCTGGAGGCCGCACGCCTGCTGGTCAAGGAAGGGTTCGTCGTGCTGCCGTACACGACCGACGATCCGATCCTGGCCAAACAGCTTGAGGACGCCGGCTGCGCGACCGTCATGCCGATGGCCTCGCCCATCGGCTCGGGCCAGGGCATCCCGTTCTTCGGCCGGATCCGCGTGATCGTCGAACAGGCGAGCGTGCCGGTCGTCGTGGATGCCGGCCTGGGCGTGCCGTCCGACGCCTCCATCGCGATGGAGCTGGGCGCGGATGCCTGTCTCGTCAACACGGCCATCGCGGAGGCCGGTAACCCGGCATTGATGGGTCAGGCTTTCGCCGAAGGCGTCCGAGGCGGACGCAACGCGTTCCTGGCCGGACGGATCGTGAAGAAGGCGTACGCGAGTGCGTCGAGTCCGTTGGAGGGCGTCATTCGGTGAGTGGGCGGCGGGCAATCCTTCCCCTTCCAGCGATCATGCTGGTCACCGACCGTCGGGCGTGCGACGACCGGCGGCTTGAGGACGTGGTCGAGGCGGCCCTGGACGGCGGCGTGAATGTCGTCCAGGTGCGCGAGAAGGACCTGCCCGCCATCGAGCTGTACGGCCTGACGATGCGCCTCCGGCAGCTCTGCGGCTCACGAGCCGTCTTGCTGGTGAACGACCGCATCGACGTGGCCCTGGCGGCTGGTGCACACGGCGTCGAGCTTGGCAGCGGCAGCCTCTCCACCGAGATCGCCCGGCGGCTGGCGCCCGATCTGCTGATCGGCCGCTCGGTTCACGACGTGGCGCACGCAGCGGAGTCGGCGGGCGCCGGGGCGAATCTGCTGGTCGTCGGGACGATGTTCGCCACGCGGTCGCACCCGGGGATGACGCCGGCCGGACCGTCGCTCGTTCGCAAGGTCTCGGCAGTGACCACGCTGCCGCTGGTGGGCATCGGCGGCATCACGGCGAACAACGCGCGCCAGGTCATCGCGGCGGGCGCGGCCGGCGTGGCGGCGATCACGTCGATCACCCAGGCGGCCGATCCGAAGGACGCGGCAGCACGGCTCGCAGCGGCCGTCAACGAGGCGTGGCCAACCGCACCGCTCCACCGCCGGCACTAACCCGATGTCGTCCCGCTGCGCGCAGAGAATCGAGAAGGGTTCAACGGTGATTCAGCTTACGGTCAATGGGAAGCAGCGCGAGGTCGAGCAGCCGGAGTCGCTGCTCGGTCTGCTCGAACAGATCGGCGTCGATCCGCGCATCGTCGCCGTCGAACGCAACGGCGACATTGTCAGGCGCGCCCTCTTCGGCGAGACGTCGATCGCGCAGGGCGACCAGCTTGAGATCGTGCGGATGGTCGGCGGGGGCTGAGACTTGCCCCGCCCGTCGATGCTCCCTGGCCGAACGGGCAGGCTCCTACCTGCCCGTTCGGCTGATGTGACGGCATCCCCGACGCCCTCACACTCTCCTCAACACCTGAGCGCATCGCATCGCCGAGCGCGCTCCTGAGGAGATCGAAGATGAGTGCCGAATCGAGCGGCGCATCGGCGCTGGCCGCGTTCTCGGATGCGCTCGCCGACGCCGTAGCCCAGGCCGGGCAGTCTATCGTGCGGGTGGACGGCCGGCATCGGCAGTCGGCCAGCGGCATCGTGTGGAGCGCGAGCGGCCTGATCGTCACCGCCGATCACGTGGTCGAGCGCGACGACGACCTGGGCGTCGGCCTGCCAGACGGCCGGACCGTGCGGGCGCGGCTGGTCGGGCGCGACCCGAGCAGCGATCTCGCGCTGCTCCAGGCCGATGCCGCAGACCTTACCCCGCTGGCCCGGTCTGACACGGCGCGAGTCGGCAGCCTGGCGCTGCTGGTGGCGCGGCCCGGCCCCGACATCATGGCCAGCCTGGGCACTGTGAGCGCCGTCAGTGGCCCGATCCGGACCCGGCGCGGTGGGCGCCTGGAAGGCTTGATCGCCACCGACGCCGGCTTCTACCCGGGCTTTTCCGGCGCGCCGCTGATCGTCGGGAGCGGCGCGGCGGTCGGACTCGCCACCTCCCACTTCCGGGGCGGGCGCGGCAGCGGCGTGGTCATACCGAACGCAACCCTTGAGCGATCCGTGGCGACGCTCAGCGCACACGGTCGGGTGCGAAGCGGCTACGTTGGCATCGGCAGCCAGCCCGTACAACTCCCAACGGGCCTGCGTGAGCGGGCTGGTCTCGCCGAGCAGGAGACCGGACTGCTGGTCGTGACCGTCGAGAGTGGCGGACCGGCTGACCGGGCAGGCCTCGTCATCGGGGACATCGTCGTGGCGTTCGCAGGCGAGGCCGTGCACGATCCCGGCGAGCTGCGCGACCTGCTCGGGCCGGAGCGCGTCGGCCAGCAGGTGGCGATGCGGATCCTGCGAGGCGGCGAGCCGCGCGACCTCAGCATCACCGTGGCCGAGCGAAACTCATAGCGGTACGCCAGGGTGCAGCGCGGCGCTGCGCCCTGGCCGATCTCGGGGCACAAGCGATGGGACTGACACGTTTCTCAAGCATCGTCGAGCGCGGCCTTGCCGAACTGGTTCAACGGGTCGGGCCGAGCGTCGTCGAGGTGCGGCATGGACACGGTATCGGATCGGGGATCGTGTGGCGGGCCGACGGCCTGCTGGTGACCAACGACCACGTAGCGCCAGGAGGCAGCGTGACCGTCGGGCTGCTGGACGGCCGGCAGCTCACCGGACAGGTCGTGGCACGCGACGGGGCGAACGATCTGGCGCTGGTGGTCGTGGACGAACGGCGACTCACCGCCGCGCGACACCGGGCCAACCCGGCGCGGGTGGGCGAGCTGGTGGTGGCGCTCGGTCACCCGTTCGGCGAGCGCTACGCGGCGGCGACCGGCATCATCGCGGCGTCCGGCCAGCCCTGGGAGGCGGGCCGCCGCGCGCTGATCCAGGCGGACGTGCCTATCGGGCCGGGCAGCTCTGGCGGGCCGCTCCTCGACGCCAACGGGTTCGTCATCGGCATCAACGCGATGGTCGGCGGCGGGATGGCCCTGGCCGTACCCAGTACCCTGGCCGAGCGGCTGGTGCAGGCGTACGTCGGGTACGCCGCGGCATGAGGCTGGCGTGATCGCGGTGGTCGTGGCTGGCCGGACGCCGTCCGTCCGAGCCGGGCTGACGGCGATGCTCGGGGAGAGCGGCCGCCTGCGTGTGCTCGGGTCCGTGCGGGCGCTGGACGACCCGGCCGCCGCGCCGCTCCTCGACGAGGCCGACGTCGCGTTGGTAGACAGCGCTGAGGCCGAGCCGCTCGCCGATTCGATCGAGATCGTGGAGGCAGCCGGGATCGGGCTGGTCGTGCTCGGAAGTGGCAGCCTCGTCCAGCAGATGCTGGCAGCGCGGCCGCGGGTCGGCTGGGGCCTGCTGCCGCGCGACGCCGACGCCGAGCAGATCGAGATGGCGCTTCAGGCGGTCGCGTCGGGGCTCACGGTGATGGGCCGCGAGAGCGCCGAGCAGATGCGGGCTCTCCCGGTCGCCCCGACTGGCGGGCTGGCCGTCGAGACGGTCGACGACCTCACGGCGCGAGAGCGTGAGGTGCTGGCGCTCGTCGCCCTGGGCCTGACCAACAAGGCCATCGCCCAGCGACTCGCGGTCAGCGATCACACCGTCAAGTTTCACGTGGCGGCTGTCCTGGCCAAGCTCGGCGCGGAAAGCCGCACGGAGGCCGTCAACCTCGGGCTGCGCCGTGGCCTGCTCAGCCTGTAGCCGTGGCCTGCTCAGCCTGTAGCCGTGGCCTGCTCACAGCCTGTAGCCGTGGCCTGCTCAGCCTGTAGCGGGCAGGCTGGGTGGCCGGGCGGGTACGTCAGGCTCCGAGCGCCGCCAGCGTCTTCTCCAGCGAGGCCGGGTCTTCGACGTTCAGGATCGTCACCGCCTGCCCCTTCGTACAGCGGGACACCAGGCCGGAGAGCACCTTGCCCGGCCCGACCTCGACGAAGGTGTCCACGCCGAACGCCAGCATCGCATCGACCGACTCGCGCCAGCGCACCTGTCCGGTGATCTGCGGGCGCAGCGCGGCGCGGACCGCGTCTGCCGTGGCGGCGAGCGACGCGGTGAAGTTCGAGACGACCGGAACCCGGCCGTTCGTGAAGGGCGCCCCCTCGAGGTTTGCGGCAAACGCTTCCTGCCCGGTGGCCATCAACGGCGAGTGAAACGCCCCGCCGACTGGCAGGTCCATGACCCGCGCACCCAGCGCTTTGAAGTCAGCGGCCGCCGCCTGCAGGGTCTCCACCGATCCCGAGATCACGACCTGACCCGGGGCGTTATCGTTGGCGTTGGCGATGACGCCGCGCCGCGCCCACTCGGCGATGAGCGCGTTGACGGCCGCCGGGTTCGAGCCGAGGATCGCCATCATGGTGCCGGGTGTCGAGGCCGCCGCCTGCTCCATCACCGCGCCACGCTGGATCACCAGCGGGAGTCCATCGTCAAAGCTCAGGACGCCCGCCCCGACCAGGGCCGCGTACTCGCCCAGACTGTGCCCGGCCGTCACATCCGGCTGGATGCCGCGCTCCTGCAGCGCGGCCAGCGCCGCGCAGTCCACCGCGAAGATCGCCGGCTGGGCGTTCGAGGTCCGGATCAGCTCGTCCTTCGGCCCTTCGTGGATCAGCTGACGCACCGCCGGCGCAAGCTCGTGCAGTCGGTCGAGCACCCGACGCGCCGCCGGCGAGACCTCAGCCAGCGCCTCACCCATGCCGATTGCCGCTGACCCCTGACCTGGAAACAGGAACGCTACCTTGCCCACGACCCGCTCTCCCTTGTGCGCCGCTGCGCCGGACAGGGGTCAGTGTACACAGCCGGTGGCCGGCGGGACGTGCCGGCGAGCACGCTGTCCCACAGGTCTGCCCGTTTCCCGGGCCTCGTGTGCGTACCTTCTGTCTCGGACGTGCTACCCTCGAAGATGGCCCTGCGCAGCCTCTCAGAAGGTGTGCACATGTGGTCCGCCAGCTACTCAATCGAACGTGATGGAGCGCGATTCGTGCTGAAGGCGCTGCGATGGCTGCTGTTGTCCGTGATGCTCGTCGCCGGGTGCGGCGATGTCCCCTCAATCACGATCCCGACGCGCTCGGCGACCTCGGCTGCCCCCCAGGCGACGCCCGGCCAGCCGGCCGCCCCGGCGCAGGGCGCAGTCGCCCCGTCACCGTCGCCGCCTCCATCACCTTCGCCGTCGCCCAGCCCGACAGCGGTGCCACCTACCCGCGTCAAGATCGGCACGTCGGCGTCGCTCGGCGGCTGGATCGTCGATGTGGCCGAGAAGCAGGGGTTCCTGGCCGGCCAGCGGATCGTCGTCGAGCGCAAAGAGACTGAGCCGGGATCGACAATGGCCGCCGAGGACGTCGAGAAGCGTGAGCGCGACATCGGCGTGGTGGCCACGGATCGGCTGATTCAGGTCGGAAAGAACGGCCAGAACCTCGTGATGGTCGCCGGCCTGGTGAACAAGGCGCCGTTCGCGCTGATCGCCGCGCAGGACGTGGCCGACCTGGCTGGCCTCAAGGGCAGGCCGATTGGCTACTTCGACGAGAAGAGCGCCGCCGCGGCCGTGCTCAAGCGGCTCCTCAAGGCTCGCGCGATCTCCGAGAACGATTCACGGCCGATCGCCTTCCCCGACCTGGGGGTCGTCGGCGCAGCGGTGGCGAACGGCACCGTTGGCGCGTCGTTTGTCGATCCAGTCCGGGCCGGCCGCCTGCGCAGCGCCGGCTTCAAGGTGCTGGCCGAGGCGAGCGACGCGGTCAAGGACTTCCAGGCTGAAGGGCTGGCCGTGCGGCCGGACTGGGCTCGACAGAACGAGGACACGCTGACGCGCCTGATCCGCGCCACGATCCAGGCCCAGCGCTGGATCGGCGACCGATCCAACAAGAGCGCGGCGATCAAGCTGCTGGCCGACTCGTTGGGGACCAACGAGGCCGAGGCGACCATCGTCTACGAGCAGTACGTCCAGATGCTCGACGCCATCCCGCGCGAGGGCGACATCGATCAGGCGGGCGTCCGGAGCGTCGTGGAGCTGCTGGGCGAGATCAACGCGGCCGGCGACCCGAAGCCTGACCCGGCCCGCCTGACCGACACGTCCGCGCTCCAGCGCGCGAAGCAGTCTTTGCCTCGGTAATGTTCATCAATTGTTCACAGGCTTGGCGGGGCGTGGTACACTTGCCCTGCGGCCCCTCGGCGTGGTGGAGCGCGCCGACGGCCAGCCTCACCAACGGCCAGATCGGTGATCGACTCGCGAGACGGCGCGGACGCGCGTGCGGAGATCTCGGCCCGCAAGGGTGAGCATCTGTCGATCATCGCCGGGCAAGACGTTGCCAGCAGGACGCGCCCCGGCTGGGACGATATCAAGCTGATTCACCAGGCGTTGCCCGAGATCGATCTCGACGAGATCGACCTCACGACGCCACTGCTCGGGTTTCGGTTGCGTGCGCCCCTCGTCATCGCCTCGATGACCGGCGGCCACCCGGATGCCTACACCATCAATCAGGTATTGGCCAAGGCCGCGCAGGCGTACGGGCTGGCGATGGGCGTCGGCAGTCAGCGGGCGGCCCTGCGCGACCCGCACCAGCGGCGTACCTACGCCGTCGCCCGCCAGGAAGCCCCCGACGCGTTCCTCATCGGCAACATCGGCGCGCCGCAGTTGATCCCCCAGCACGGCGCGCCCGGCCTGACGGTCGAGGAGGTGCGGGCGTGCGTCGAGATGGTCCAGGCCGACGCGCTCGCCGTTCACCTGAACATCCTCGAAGAGGCCGTGATGCCCGAGGGCGACCGGCAGGCGCGCGGTGTGCGCGACGCCATCACCGCGCTGGTATCCGAGATGACGGTCCCGCTCATCGGGAAGGAGACCGGAGCCGGCCTCTCGACCGACGCCGCCCTGGCACTGCGTGGGTGCGGCGTGCAGGCGCTCGACGTGGGCGGCCTGGGCGGTACCTCGTTCGCAGCGGTCGAGGGTGCTCGTGCCGCGTTGGTGGGTGACCGGCGCGGCATCCAGCTCGGCGAGGTCTTCCGAGACTGGGGCATTCCCACGGCGGTCTCGGTGACGCAGGCGGCCCCGGCGGGCCTCCCCATCATCGCGACCGGTGGCGTCCGGACCGGCCTGGATGCCGCGCGAGCGATTGCCCTCGGTGCGACGGCTGTCGGCGTCGCGCGGCCGCTGCTGATGGCCGCGCTCCAGGGATACGAGGCGGTCGCGGCGTGGATCGAGCAGTTCCTGATCGAGCTGCGGACGGCGATGTTCCTGACCGGCTCGCGGACGCCACCCGACCTTTGCCATCAGCCACGGGTGATCGTGGGCGAGACCGGCGTCTGGCTGGGGCAGCTCGTACCGCGCGACTGACCGCTCTTGCCGCGCCCGCTCACTTTCCGCACCCGCTCAGGGCCGTCCTGCGGGGTGACCGCACACCACCGTGTTGCCGAATCGCGCTATCCTGGTGCCAACCAGGATAGCGCCGCGGATCATCCGCAGAGCGGATGGCGGCACGCGAGGAAGTGGGTGGCCGGCCGGTCCGTCCGCCCGCGAGCGGGAGGCGTCTGATGCCAGATGCGCGCCGGCCGACGATCCAGACCGACGTGTTCTCTCACGGCGAAGGCTCGATGGAGCGGCCGGGTAACCCGACGCGCCGTCCGCCGGATGGTGGCAGCGGCAAGTTCGGGCGCATGTTCCCGCAGCTCGACCACCTGGAGGTCGACGAGCGTGCGCTGATCGAGCTTGGCCTCGCCATGAACGAAGGGGCCGCCAGCACCGATCCGGACGGCGACAACGCTGGCGTGGCGGCCGGGTTCACCTACCTCGGCCAGTTTATCGACCACGATATCACCTTCGATCCGACCTCCCTGAAGGAGCGGCGTGTCGATCCGCTGGCCCTGGAGAACTTCCGGACGCCGGCCCTCGACCTGGACAGCGTGTACGGGGGCGGCCGCGCCGTCCAGCCGTACCTCTACTGCCGTCGGCCGGACGACACCGACCTGTTCGAGATCGGGCAGACGGTCCCCTGGAAGGTGCGCGGCGACCGGACGTTGCGGGCGCTGCCGCCGTTTCCGAACGATCTCCCCCGCGCCAGGAGCGGGCTGGCGATCATCGCGGACCCGCGCAACGACGAAAACCTGATCGTCGCGCAGCTTCACCTGGCGATGCTGAAGCTGCACAATCGGGTCGTCGCCGGCATCCGGCGCGACGAGATCGACGTGAAGGACATCCCCGGCGAGTCCGTCTTCGACCGTGCGCGGCGGCTTGTCGTCTGGCACTACCAGTGGGTCGTGGTCCACGACTTCCTGGGGCGGCTGATCGACCGTGACGTGCTGCGGGCCGAGCTGACCTCCGAGACGACGATCTACGACGACGCAACGTACCCGTTCATCCCGGTCGAGTTCTCGATGGCGGCCTACCGCTTCGGGCACAGCATGGTGCGCGAGGCGTACGACTTCAATCGCGTCTTCGGGTTTGGGCCGGATGCCGTGACGCCGGCCACGCTCAGCCTGCTCTTCCGCTTCTCGGGGCGCTCAGGGAGCCGTTCGGGGGACGGTACTGATCCAGTGCCGATTCCCAGCGACTGGATCATTGATTGGCGGCGCTTCTTCGATTTTGGGCGGCTGCTCGATGGCGCGCCGCGCCCGACCCTGAGCCGCAGGCTCGATCCGCTCCTCGCGCCGACGCTGTTCCGGCTGGTCAACGTCGGGAACCCCGCCAGCGACGATCCAGCGGATCGGTCGGCGGCGCTGCCGGTCCGCAACCTTGTGCGCGGCCAGCGGGCGGGGCTGCCGTCAGGCCAATCGGTTGCGGCGCACTACGGGATTCGGCCGCTCGGCCCCGGGCACCTTGGCGACGACTCCCCGGCTGGACGGGTGCTCCGCGCGCACGGCCTGCTGGAGCAAACGCCGCTCTGGTTCTACGTACTCAAAGAGGCGGAGGTGCTGGGCGGCGGCCAGATGCTTGGCCCGGTCGGCGGCCGCATCGTGGCCCAGGTGTTTGCCGGCCTCCTCCGCAACGATCCCGATTCGTACCTCTCCGCGCCGGATGGCTGGCAGACGACGCTCTTTCCCGACGCCGACATCACCATGCCGCGCCTGCTGCAGCTCGCCGGCGATGTCAATCCGCTTGGCGACCGTCCACTGGTCGGACCCGGCGGCAACCGGCCGTTCGCCATCCCACAAACGGCGCGCCCGGTCGTGGCCGTACAGGGTGCCGGGTACGCTAACGTGCTGGCGAGGCGACGACCGTGACGGTCGTGAGCGTCACACCCTTGGGGTCGTCGCGGCCGGGCTCGGCCCCCTGAACTGTCGAGTCCATGAACCGGCGGGCGCGCGGATCGTAGAGGCGCATCGAGAGGCTGTACTCGCCCGGCTTCGTCGTGCGCGGCAACCGCATCAGCGCGCCGAGCGACATCGTCCGGCCGTCGCTCCAGCCGGCCGACCCCGGCCCGAGGCCACCGATCGCCAATTCGTCGCTCTTCCAGGCGTCGCCGTCCGAGCCGCGCAACTGGAAGACGGCGCGGTAGCTGGCGGCCGGCTTGCCCACGGCGACCAGTTGGACGTTGACGGCGCTGACGTCGCCCGGCGCAAGCTGGGGGTGGTCGAAGCCAAACGCCTGGATGCGGATGCCACCCTCGTACTCGGCCTGCACCGGGCGGGGTGTGATGCTCGCCAGTGCAGCCGTTGCCCGCGCGACGCGGTCCGGGCGCACGTAGAGCGTCGGGATCGCCTCGCCGTCGGCCGCGTAGGCGCGCACCGCCACAAACGAACGGTCGACCCAGCTCTTGACCTCGCGCATCGTCGTGATCTTGTCAGCCCACAGCAGAACAGCCTGCGCGTTGTAGCGCGTCGCCTCGGCGATAGTGTCCTCGGGGGTCAGGGAGCCGGCCAGGACGCGCGTCACCGACGACTCGACCAGCGGCGGCGGCACGAGCCGTCCGGCCCGGAACGTGATGTACGGATGATCCGTGACGATCATCTCGGTCGGGTCGGTGATGGCGCGCAGGGTGGACGCCGCCTCGGGGTACCAGTAGGCCGGCGGCTCGTTCTCCAGCGGGTCCGGATCGAGCAGGAGATCGGCGTTGCGCGCCACGACCGACGGCGCGAACACGAGGTAGGCAGCCAGCCCCAGCGCCGACAGGCCGATAGCCGCGCGCGGCAGCCACGGCTGGTTTGACGGAAGGCCAGTCCGCCGCGCTTGACGGAACAGCGCCCAGGCCTGTCCGGCGCCGCCGGCTGCCAGCAGGGCGGCCGGCGGGATCAGCGTCACGATGTGCTTGCCGTGCAGCGGGGTGTGTACCAGCAGCAGCAACAGCGAGGCGGGCAGCCAGATCAGGATCGGCAGGGCAGCGGCGCGCAGCCGAGCCAGCAAAATGATGCCGCCGGCGACGGCAAACGCAAACAGTCCGGGCCGGTCCGCCGACAGCTCCTCCACGATGCGCGACCAGTTCCAGCCGATCCCACGGCCCTCGGCGGAACGACTGCGGAGCCGGAAGGCCACCACCTGTTCGAGGATCTCCGAGAACCCGATCACCAGCGTCGGCAGGACGATGCCGGCGGCCGTCACGGCGACCAGCAACGCGACGTTCCGCCAGCGTCGCTCGGCCCGCAGCAGCACCGCCAGCCCGACTGGCGCGCAGACGGCCAGCGTCACCGGCTTCAGCAGCAGGCTGAACGCCGTCAGCAGCGCCGCAGCGATCAGCCAGCGGTCGCGGCCCGTGCGGCTGAACATCAGCGCCGCGCCTACCGCCAGGATGGCCGGCGCCTCGGCGGGCACCTCGGCCAGCGCCAGCCGGGAGAACTTCAGGTAGGTGGGCGAGAGCGCCACCAGCAGCCCGGCCAGCACGGCCGCCACTCGGCCGCCCAGCAGGTGACCGACCCAGTAGGTCGCCGCGATCCCGATCAGTGAGAAGATGACGATGCCGCTGCGGACCGCTTCGAGTGAGCCGCCGGCGGCCGTTCCGCCGAAAAGGGCATAGCTCGGGTAGATAGCGTAGAAGAGCAGCGGCCCCTGGTTACAGAAGATCTCGACGCACGGCCGGTAGCCGGCCGCCATCAGTTGAAGCTGCGCGGCGCGGATACCTTCCGGAAACGAGATCGTGTAGAGGTCGAGGTTCGGCAGCCGGGCCAGGCCGGCCGCCAGCACCAGCAGCCCGCACAGTGCCAGGTCGATGGTCGGCCAGCGCCAGACACGCCGCTCAGCCTGAGGCGACGAGCGTAGCCCAGCGGCTTCGGCGGCGACGGTCACGGCGGCTCCAGGCGCGGAGGTGGCGGATCTCCCGGCGGAATCGTGCTGCCCCGGGGCCGGCCGATTCTACCAGAGGCCAGGCTGGTAGCTCCGATCTTTCCCAGGTTGCTTCCTGGATCTGACGGCAGTGGCGGCGGTTCGGATCCGACGGTGAGGCATGGATGCGTCGACGATGCTCTCCAGGTCAGCCCTCGTCCAGCATGGAGTGCCCGACATATTGACAATTATGTTCGTCACTCGGCCTCCGCTTCGGGCCGACCGCCTTTCTGGCCCGATCTGAGTCCTGCCACGCATACTCCTGGCCGATATGCTCGCACGATCCGCCCTGGCTGTCATGCTCCCGTGGCGATTCGAGCTGCGCCGCGCCGGCCGATGACCGCCAGCGCCGTGGCCCCGGCTGCGACTCCGACGACGCTGCCGAGCGCGTTACGCCCAGGTTGGCGACGGATCGTCCTGGTCGCGATGCTGGCCATCGTGGTCGGCGTCGGCTTCTGGCTCCGCGCCCACGATCTCGGCGTCCGCAGTCTGTGGGTTGACGAGCTGTTCAGCGTCGGCCTCGCCGTGCAGGATCTCCGCACGATCCTGACCGTGCTCTACGGCGAAGAAGCCAACATGACGCTCTACTACTTCGTGATGGCCGCCTGGATGCGGCTGGTCGGCGGCTCGGCCAGCGAGGTCTGGGTGCGCATACCGTCGGTCCTCTTTGGGGCAGCCGGCGTCTGGGCCTTGTACCGGCTCGGCAATCGGCTGGATGGCCGGGTGACCGGTCTGCTGGCGGCATTGCTCGCCGCTGTCAACGCCTACCACATCGAGATGTCCCAGGAGGCCCGCGCCTACTCGATGTGGGCCGTCCTGGTCACGCTCTCGTGGGACGCCCTGCTCGCCGCCTTCGACGGCGGCGGTCGCAAGGCGTGGCTGCGTTATGTCGCCTGGACGACCATCGCCTTCTACACTCACTTCTTCACCGTCTTTGTCATCGTCGCCCAGGTCACGATCGTGGCGATCCGCTCCAACGTCCGCGAGTGGCGCGTCCTGGTCGCCAGTGGCATCTGCGTGGCGGCGCTCTGTACGCCGTTCCTGCCGTTCTTCGTGGTCAACAGCGATGGCAGCCAGATCCTGCACGTCCGCAACAGCACCGTGGCAGACCTGCTTGCGCTGCTGCGGCTGTTCGCCGGCGCCTCGCTGCCACTCCTCGGGGCCTACTCTCTGCTCGGCGTCCTGGGCACGGCGGCGCTGCTCTGGCCGGCGCTGCGCGACCGCTCGCGGCGCGGGATCGGCCGGGCGCTGATCCCCCTGTTCTGGCTGCTGGTCCCGGTGCTGACCATCTTTGTGCTCTCTTATGTCAAGCCGATGTTCAAGGAGCGCTACCTTTTCGGCGCGATGCCGGCCTTTCCGCTCCTGGCGGCCCTCGGGCTGGCGGCGCTCGGGCGCCTGCTGCGCCGGCCGCCGCTGGCCGCGCTCGTCCAGGCTGTCGGCGCGGCGGCGCTGGTCTGGCTGGCGGCACTCCCCCTCCTGGCCGGGTTGGAGATCCGCCAGAGCGAGAACTGGCGCGGGGCCGCCGCGTACCTGGAGCAGAACGCCCTGCCTGACGACGGCTGGATCTTCATCTCGAAGCGCGGGCAGCTCGGCTACGAGTACTACGCCGGCTGGCTCGGCGGCGGAAAGCCGGGCGCGGTGCGGCCGGACGTCCTCGAAGGGTTCAACTGGGACGATCTCGCCAACTCGGTGGCGTACTACCGCACGCTGGAGTCTGGCACCTCCCGCCTGCCCGACTTCACCGCGCGCCATCCACGCGTCTGGCTCGTTCTTTCCCACGAGTACGATTCGACGTTCGACGGTGACACGTCGGAAGCCGTCCGCAACTGGTTCTCGCGGCGCGGCTTCTCGGCCCGTCAGCGGACCTTCCAGAACATCCGCATCTACCTCTACGACCGACGCCCCTGATCTCCGGCTGGCCCGGCGGGGCGATCCAGCCAGCAGGAGCGCATCGCATGGCCATCGACCGACTGGGAGAGACGATGCCGCGCGACCGGGGCGCTCCCGGCCTCCTTCTGGGGGCGGCCGAGCCGCCCGTGCCGTCGCTGCGGCAGGCCGAGGGCCTGTTTCTGGCGAGTCTGGCGGGACGGTCGCCACGCACCGTCGCCACCTATCGGACGGCGCTCGGTCGTCTGCACGAGTTCCTGGAGGGCCGAGGCGAGACCATCGAGACCCTCCGCGTCGTCGACTTCGGCGGCGATCTGCTCGAACAGCTCTACCTCTGGCTGGCACGCGCCTACGGCCGGGATGACCGTTTCACTATCGCCACCTACGTGGCCGGCGCACGGGCCTTCCTGCGCTTCTGCGCCCGCCGCCACCTGCTCGCGCCGAACGTCTCCTTCGAGGAGCTGCGCGACAACGTCCGCGAAGTCATGGGGCGGTCGTCGTATCGGACGCCGCGCATCGACCAGCGGCTCGTGCTGATCGTGACCCACGTTGACGCTCTGCCGTTGCCGCCGGCCGACCAGTACGGCGGCCAGCCGTACCAGGAAGTGCTGCGGGATCGCGCGCTGATCCGCACCCTGTTTACGACCGGCATGCGCCGCGAGGAGGTCGCGAACCTGACCCGCGCCGACGTCCAGGACGGGCACGCCCGCCAGGCCTTGATCACCGGCAAGGGCAGCAAGGAGCGCATCGTCTTCTTCGACGACGCGGCGCTCGCCGCCATCCGCGCCTATCTCGACGTGCGCTCGGATCGCCTGCCGTTCCTGTTCCTGCGCCACGATCTCGGCCGGGGCCGCCTGCCGGGGCCGGGCGGCCGGCGCTGGCGTCTCTCGCCGAAGGGCGTCTGGGAGATCGTCAAGCGGTACGCCGCCGCCGTCGGCGTGGACGCCACCACCCACGACTTCCGCCACGCCAAGGCCAGCGTGATGCTCAATCGCGGGGCCAAGCTCTCCGAGGTGCAGGACATCCTGGGGCACGCCAGCCCCGAGACGACCAAGAAGATCTACGCACACTACGAAACGTCGCATCTGCGGGACGTCTTCGAACGGTACTCGGCCTCGGCCGAGGAGCTGGCCGGGGCGCTGGCCGAGCCGCCTGCCGCCGTCCTGGATTGACCGGCCGTTCGCGGCGCGGTCTCCAGGGCGATGGCATGTTCGTCTGTGTTCCCGAAACGCCGTCAGACGAGCGGTCGGGGCTTGAAAGCCCCGACCACCGTGCACGGCGCGCTCAACAGGCGATTGCCCTGCCCTCAGAATGGGTGAGGTTGACCGGACGGTGGGGTAGAATCCCTGTCAGGCATCGCCGCAGGGATGGTCGCTCGTGGATTCTCGTCGCTCGTTCCCAGGGCTCACCAATATCGTCATCACGAGCATCGTCGCGCTGGCAGCCTTCGCCATGGCGTTCGTCAGCGGCTACCTGTTCGGGCGCACCGAGCCTGCGGGTGGGCCGCTCGCGTTCCTCGACGTGCTGCAGCCCTCGACCGCTCGCGCCACCGAGGACGGCGTCCTCTCGGCCGACGAGCAGCAGCGCTTCAGGGTCTTTTGGGAGACCTGGAGGATCGTCGAGCGCGACTTCTACGACCAGAACCAGATCGACCACCAGAAGCTGATCTACGGCGCGATCAAGGGCATGGTGGACGCCGTCGGAGACCCGTACACGGTCTACCAGACGCCCACCCAGCGTGAGGTCAGCGATACCGACCTGCGCGGCTCGTTCGACGGCATCGGCATCCAGGTCGATCTGAAGGACAACCGTCTGACCGTCGTCGCGCCCATCGAAGGCTCGCCGGCCGAGGCGGCCGGGTTCCGTCCGGGCGACGTCGTTCTAGAAGTCGACGGCAAGTCGCTGGCCGGCAAGACCCTCAACGACACGGTCAACCTGATCCGAGGCCAGCGCGGGACGCCGGTCACGCTGACCGTCCTGCGCGCCGGCACGACGGATCCGTTCCCGATCACCGTGGTCCGCGCCGAGATCAAGCTCAAGTCCGTGCGCGCTCGGATGATGGATGACGGTGTCGGCTACGTCCGGATCAGCTCGTTCTCGGCGTCAACGGGGACCGAGATGGCGGCGGCGGTCAAGGAGTTGGTAAGCCAGCAGCCGCGCGGGCTGGTGCTCGATTTGCGGAACAATCCTGGCGGCTACCTCTCGACCTCGGTGGAGGCCGCCGCGCAGTTGATGAATCCTGGCAGCGTCGTCCTGTACCAGCAGAGCGGGAACGGCGACCGCAAGACCTACCGGACCGAGGGCGGCGGCGCCGGGGCGCAACTGCCGGTCGTCGTCTTGCTGAATAAGGGCAGCGCCAGCGCGTCCGAGATCCTGGCGGGCGCGCTGCGGGACAACGGGCGCGCGTACCTGATCGGCGAGAAGTCGTTCGGGAAGGGCACCGTGCAAAATGTCCACGAGCTGAGCGACAAGTCCGGCCTGCGGGTCACGACCGCGCAGTGGCTGACCCCGTCCGAGAATCCGATCCAGGGCGTTGGTCTGGCGCCTGACCAGGTGGTGGACATGCCGGCCACCGCGACGATCTCATCGGAGGCGACACGGGCCGAGGATCCGCAGCTCGACGCCGCCGTGCGGCACCTGCTGGGAAGCTGAGGGGGCGAACGTGGCGAAGAAGAGCGTGCCGACGGACGGCGGCGGGCAGTCCGGCCGGTCGAGCAAAGGCCAGCCCGACGACAGGCCGGCCCAGCGAACATTTGCCTCCAACCGGCGGGCCTTCTATGAGTACGAGATCGTGGATTCTGTCGAGGCGGGCATCGCGCTGACCGGCACCGAGATCAAGTCGGTGCGGGCCGGCAAGGTCAACCTGCGGGACAGCTACGCACGCGTACAGAACGGCGAAGTTCTGCTGTACAATATGCATGTCTCTCCATACGAACAGGGCAACATCTGGAACCACGAGCCGTTGCGGACGCGGAAGCTGTTGCTCCACCGGAAGGAGATCGGCAGACTGGCCGAGCAGAGCCAGGCACAGGGGCTGACGCTGGTCCCGCTCCGGATGTACGCGAAGGGCGGCCATGCCAAGGTCGAGATCGCGGTGGCACGGGGCAAGAAACAGTACGACAAGCGCGTGGCGATTGCCGAGCGGGAATCCAAGCGCGAGCTTGACCGGGCTGTGAAGGAAGCGTACGCAGGGGGACGCTAGGTTTCGACAGGGGAGGAGGTTCGTAGAGTGCAGGCCGAGGTGCCGGTGCCCTCGTTAATCAATCGGCACGGCATAACAGCCGAACCACAGTACGCTCTCGCTGCTTAATCCCAGCGAGCGTCTTCCCGCCCTCGTTTCGGTGGGGCGGTAAAAGGCGTCACCAAAGCCGAAGTGCTGCACATCGGACCGTCTGCTAGGGTGTGCTTAAGATCAGCGGACTGGCTCCCTGGAACCCGGTCGACAGGGGTCCTGGGCGCGACATGAAAGAGCTTCGACTAAGCCTGTAGTACTCTCGGATTGAGTCGCTCTGGACGAGGGGTTCGATTCCCCTCCGTCTCCACCACCTGTGGCCTGCCAGCGAACTGGCAGGCCACATTGCATGTCGGCGGGCGAGCACGCGCACACCTGACGACCCGCCCGCCGGGGCATGGCGTCGCTCCCCAACGTGGTACCCTGCCGACGCGCCAGGACCACTCCCGTGGCGGCCAGCGCCACGCCACTCTGTGAGGATCATGGTCAGATGTCGTTGCCCTACCTCCCGCTGCCAGGCCGGCCCTGGGAACGTCGCACGCCTGAGCAGTCAGGTTTCGACGCCGCCGCTCTCTCCCAGGCCATCGACTACTCGGTTGCACACGAGACGTCCTGGCCCACCGATCTCAACATTGCACTGGCGCAGAGCAACGCCGCCGAAGGCCCGAACGGCGAGGTTATCGGGCCGGTCAAGGCGCGTGGCGGCGTGAGCGGGCTGGTCGTGCGACGCGGCTACATCGTGGCCGAGTGGGGCGATCCTGACCGCGTCGACATGACGTTCAGTATCAGCAAGAGCTACCTTGCGACGCTGGCCGGGCTGGCGCTCGACCGCGGCCTGATCCGCGGCATTGACGATCCGGTCCGCGAGTACGCCGACGACGGCGGCTTCGACCCGCCGCGCAACAGCAAGATCCGCTGGCGACACCTCCTCCAGCTCACCAGCGAATGGTCGGGCACGCTCTGGGGCAAGCCGGACAGCGTCGATCACAACCGGGCGGTCGGCGGCGACGCCAACACCGAAGCCAAAGGCACGCCGCGCCTGATGCGCGACCCTGGCAGTTACTGGGAGTACAACGACGTTCGCGTCAATCGGCTGGCGCTGGCGTTGCTGCGCGTCTGGAGGCGTCCACTGCCGGCGGTGCTCCGTGATGAGATCATGGACCCGATAGGCGCGTCCGACACCTGGCAGTGGCACGGCTACCGTAACTCGTACGTCGAGATCGACGGGCAGCCGGTCCAGTCGGTCAGCGGCGGCGGCCACTGGGGTGGCGGCATCTGGATCAACACGTTCGACCACGCCCGTTTTGGCCTGCTCCACCTGAACCGAGGCCGCTGGGGTGACCGGCAGATCGTGTCCGAGGCCTGGGTCGAGACGGCGACGACGCCGTGCAGCGTGAACGCGGGCTACGGCTGCCTCTGGTGGCTCAACACGGATCGCGTCCGCTACCCGAGCGCGCCGGCGTCGAGTTTCTTCGCCATCGGCTGGGGCTCCAACCTGATCTGGGTCGATCCCGAGCACGACCTGGTCGCGGTTGTCCGCTGGATCGACGGCCCCGCGTTCGACGGCTTTGTGAAGCGGGTGCTGGCAGCCCTGCACACGTAGTCCCGCGCGGTCTGCCAGCTGAGGGCGGCGGTCGCACCCCGGCGGCCGGTGTGCTACCGTTGCCGACAGTCATCATCTACCTTTGCACTGGATCGAGCATGGCTGGAGCTGTCGCCGCACCCGCACCCGAGTCCGCCCGTCAGAGTGGCCAGTCCGAGAAGTTCGATACGGCTGCCGTCACAACCATGTCAGCCGGCCACTTCGTCCACGATGTCTATCCGGCCTTTCTCAGCCCGCTCCTCCCGCTCCTGATCGAGAAACACGGGTTGACGCTCGGCGCAGCCGGCATCCTGCTCAGCGTATTGCGGTGGTCAGCGCTGATCCAGCCGTTCCTCGGCGTCATCGCCGACCGGCAGGATGCTCGGTACTGGATCATCCTCGCGCCCACCGTCACGGCGCTGGGGATGAGTCTGCTCGGCCTCGCGCCGAACTACCTGGCGCTGGTGGTGTTGCTGACGCTCGCTGGCCTCAGTCACGCGGCCTTTCACCCGGCCGGCGGCGCGCAGGTCACCCGGTTCAGCGGCAAGAACTGGGGCATGGGCACGTCCTTCTGGATGACCGGCGGCGAGCTTGGCCGGGCGGTCGGTCCGGTCTTCATCGTCGCGGTCGTGAGCGCCGTCGGCCTGGAGGCCACCTGGATCGCCATCGGACCGGCCATCGTGGCGTCGCTGCTGCTGTACTGGCGCATCGGCGGCGGCGGACGCCTGAAGGTCGGGAACAAGCCGCCGAACCTCTGGGGGGCCGTCCGCCAGGCTGGCCGGCCGCTCGCGATCCTGGCCGGTATCATCATCCTGCGGAACCTCGGCAGCGCCAGCTTCACGTTCTTCTTCCCAACCTACGTGACCGGTATCGGCGGCGAGCTGGCCTTCGCGGCGTTCGCCATCACGGTCTTTGAGCTGGCCGGCGCGGCCGGCGCCTTTGCCGGCGGCACCCTGTCCGACCGCTTCGGTCGTCGCTGGGTGCTGGCGGTCAGCACGGCGATCACCGGGCCGCTCTTGTGGGCGGTCTTCATGGTCCCGAACGGCGCGGCCCAGCTCGCACTGTTGGCGGTGGCCGGCCTGGTCGCCTTTGCCGGCGCGCCAGTTCAGATGGTGCTGGTCCAGGAATTGCTCCCAGACAACCGTAGCTCGGCGATGGGCATCATGATGTTCCTCGGCCTGGAGGGCACTATCCTGGCGACCGTCGCCGTCGGCTTCGTGGCGGACGCCGTCGGCCTGGGTCCGACGCTCTCCACCACCATGCTGCTGTCGGCGCTGCCCCTGCCGCTGGTCTTCCTGCTCCCTGAAACGCGACAGGCCGCCGGCTGATCGCCGCCGCCGGCCGCTTCGGCTTCCCACCGTTCCCCCTGGAGTCTTCCCGATGGCCGTCCTCCCCACTGAGACCAGTCTGACCTGGACTGGCGGCACCCTCTTCGAGACCACCAGCCCCGGCGGCGACATCCTCCAGCTCGACATGCCGCTGGCGAAGGGCGGCAGCGGCCACGGCTTCTCGCCGATGACGCTGCTGCTCCAGGCGCTGGCCGGCTGCATGGCGGTGACCGTCGTGCAGATTCTGGAGAAGCAGCGCAGCGGGCTAACCGCCTATCGCATCGCCATCCGTGGCGAGCGCTCGCAGGTCGCGCCCAGCCCGTACACGTCCATCGAGATGACGCACACGGTCCAGGGTGAGAAGCTCGACCGGGAGAGCGTCGAGCGAATTGTGGAGCTGGTCGAGGAGAAGTACTGCTCGGTGGCGGCGACGCTGCCGCGCGGGCTGGTCCATCACCGGGTGGTGGTCGAGCAGCCGGCCGCCGAAGCGGTGGTGGCCGCCGACTGAGCGGCAGGGCATCCCTCTGCCTGGGGTCAGAAAGAGGGAGCTTGCCAGTTGCTCGGGCTGGCGGTCAGGCGTCGCGGGTCTGGGTGACGCCGGCGCCGCTCACCTTGTCAACGCGGATCAGCACGGCCACGCCTTTGCGCTCAGGGTCGCGGTCAAGCTCCGGCTGGAACGTCCGGGCCATGATCCCATCGCGCAGGTCGCCGTCGCGCAGCAGCTCGCACTCGCCCCAGAAGCGCCACATCTTGCCGGCTTCCTTGTTTCGGTAGATCAGGGCGATCTTCGGATTCTCCAGCAGGTGCGCCAGCGTCTCGCCGTGCGCGCGCTCCCAGAACGCAAGGTGATCCTTGTCCCAGACCATGACGCTGCCCTTGAAGGCGAGGTTCGGCGCACCGGCCTTCGAGGCCGTCGCCACCAGCATCGGGTAACCGTCCGGCCCGGAGCGGTCCACGTACTCCGCGACGTCGCTCAGATCGATCATGCAAGCACCCTCCCAGGGATGCACCATGATGGCACATTGCTGGGAGGGCGCGTAGCGACCGACCGTTCCTGAAACGTCGTGCCAGTGACGCTCGTGGCCTGTCCGTCGTGAACGACCGGGTCGGGGTCACTCGACGCTTCCCCCGTCATCCCGAGCGATGTGAGCGTGCGAGCGCAGTCGAGGGATCTTCCTCGTCAGTCATCCCTCACCTGGGGAAGATCCCTCCGCTCCGCTCGTGCCTCGCTACAGTCGGGATGACGGACGGGAGGTCGTTCCTCGCTGCTGTCAGGTTGACGATGGGCACCGAGTGACCCTGCGATTCACGCCTGCCGAGCCACTAGCGAAAGAGCGCGCTGTAGGCGTTCAGCGCCGGCTGGCCGCCGAGATGGGCGTACAGCACGTTGCTCGCACGCGGGATCTCGCCGCTCGCCACGAGGTCGATCAGCCCGGCCATCGACTTGCCCTCGTACACCGGGTCGACGATCACCCCTTCGAGTGAGCCGAGCAGCCGAATCGCGTTGAGCGTCGACTCGACCGGAATGCCGTACAGATCGCCGGCCCACCCTTCCAGCACGACGATCTCGTCGTCTCGCAGGTCACGGTTCAGGCCGATGAGCGCCGCCGTGCGGCGGGCGATCCGGGCCACCTGATCGCGAGTCTCCTCGAGCGTGGCCGAGGCGTCAATGCCGATCACGCGTCGCGGGCGCGACTGACCGGCGAAGCCGGCGATCATGCCAGCGTGGGTGGAACCGGTCACCGTGCAGACGACGATCGTGTCGAAGAAGACCCCGAGCTCGGCCTCCTGCGCCTCGACCTCGTCGGCCCAGTTGGCGAAGCCCAGCCCGCCGAGGGGGTGATCGGAAGCGCCGGCCGGGATCGCATACGGTTTGCCGCCGCGTGCGGTCACGTCGGCGATGGCCCGCTCCCAGCTCGACTTGAACCCGATGCCGAACGTGGCCGGATCGAGCCGCACTTCGGCCCCCATGATCCGCGAGAGCATGATGTTGCCGACCCGGTCGTTGAGCGCGTCGGGCCAGTCAACCCAGTTCTCCTGCACCAGGACGGCCTTCAGACCGAGCTTCGCCGCCACCGCTGCGACCTGCCGGGTGTGGTTCGACTGGTAGCCGCCGATGGACACCAGCGTGTCCGCGCCCTGTGCGAGCGCATCGGGCACGAGGTACTCCAGCTTGCGGATCTTGTTCCCCCCATAGGCGAGGCCGCTGTTCACATCCTCGCGCTTGGCCCAGATGCGAGCCCCGCCGAGATGGGCGCTCAGCCGGTCGAGAGGATGGATCGGGCTTGGCCCGAACATCAGGGGATAGCGTGGGAAGTCGGAGATCGGCATAGTGACTCCTCGCCACCGGCTGCGCTGACGGCTGCTCAATGAGATGGACTGGTCTGGATTCTACCCGCCGGTCAGGCGGGAACTGTCAGCGCGCTCGCAGCACCTGTCCCGCGCGCACGCCCGTATACGTGCCGTCCCGCACCGCGAACTGCCCGTTCACAATGACGTGCGGCAGCCCCAGCGGCGACTGCTCGGGATCGGCGTAGGTCGCACGGTCGATGACGGTGGCTGGATCGAAGACGACCAGGTCAGCGGCCAGCCCCGGACGCACCAATCCACGATCCCACAGCCCGAACTTCTGCGCGGGCAGGCTGGTCATCTTCCGAACCGCCTCGGCCTGCGAGAAGATCCCGACCTCGCGCGCGTAGTGGCCCAGCACGCGTGGATAGGTGCCCCAGGTGCGCGGATGCGGCTTGCCCCGGGTGACGATCGCGTCCGACCCGATCATCACCAGCGGATGCGCCAGGATCCGCTGCACGTCCGCCTCGTCCATCATGGTGACCACTATGGTCGGGCGGGCGCGCTCATCCAGCAGCACGTCGCAGAGAGCATCGACAGGATCCTTGCCCTGCTCGTCGGCGATCTCCTGAATCGACTTGCCGAGGTAGCCCTCGTTGGTCTGGACGCTGGCGACCCGCACGCGATGCCAGCCGCCCGCGCCGGCGAGGTTCTCCCAGCCTGGAATGCCGTCTCGGAAGTCCTGCTTGATGCGGTCGCGCTCCGACGGCACGGTCAGGCGCTCCAGCAGCAGATCGCGTCCGCCCTCTTGCGACCAGGGCGGCAGCAGCGCCGCCATGCGCGTGCTCCCGGCATCGTAGGGGTAGGCGTCGCCGTTGACCTCGACGCCGCGCGATCGAGCCTCGTCCAGCAGGGCCAACAGCTCGCCGGCCCGCCCATGATTCGCGCCGCCGGCCGCCTTCAAATGGGAGTGCTGGACCGGGACGCCGTTGCGCTCCCCGATCTCGATAGCTTCACGGTGGGCCTGGAAGAGCGTCGCCGTCTCGCCCCGAACGTGCGAACAGTACGGTCGCGCGGTCCCTTGCAAGACTTCGGCCAGGGCCACCAGCTCGGCGGTCTGCGAGTAGAACCCCGGCGAGTAGATCAGGCCAGACGAGAGGCCGACCGCGCCGGCCTCCAGGGACTCAGCCAGCAGTCGCCGCATCACCTTCAGCTCGTCGTCGGTGGGCGGGCGGTTCTGAAAGCCGAAGGCGGCTACCCGCAGCGCCCCGTGCCCGACCAGTTGCGCGATGTTGCTGACAGGTCCGACTCGCTGCAGGCTGGCAAAGAACTCGGCGCAGGACATCCAATCCCAGGGCGTATCAGCGAACAGCCCGGCCTGGTGCTCCTTCAGCAGCTCGGCCGTCTCCGGCAGCAATGGGAACGCTGTCGAGCCGCAGTTGCCGTTGACCTCGGTGGTGACGCCCTGAAGGATCTTGGCCGGCAGCGGGTCGGCAGCGAACGGGAGCGCATCCGAGTGGCAGTGCGGATCGACGAAGCCCGGGCACACGATGTGGCCGGTCACGTCGACGTTCTCGCGGGCCTCGGCGTGGCCCAGTTGCCCGAGGGCGGCGATCTTGCCGCCCGCGACGGCCACGTCGGCACGAGTGTCTGAGTTGCCGGTGCCGTCCAGCACGCGGCCACCACGCAAGATCAAGTCGAACATCGTGCCCTCCGAGTTTTGAGCGCGATGGTAGCCGACCGGCGACCCCGGCGTGTGCCGAAGCGATCTCCCCGCAGGCCAATCCCACGGTGGGCGGGTCGCGCAGCGTCGTCGGGGCTTGAAAGCCCCGCCTACCATCCTGCAGTCGCTGCGCGACGCTCCAGTCGCACCAGTGCCTGCCGTTCCCGACGGCCGTCGCGCAGCGACTGAATGAGTGTAGGCGGGGACTGAAGTCCCCGCCTGCTCATTTGACGGTGTTTCGGGTACACCGATGAACATGCAATCGCCCTGCGTCGTGCCGCCGCGTCGGGGCTTGAAAGCCCCGCCTATGATCCTGCAGTCGCTGCGCGACGCTCCAGTCGCACCAGTGCCTGCCATTCCCGACGGCCGTCGCGCAGCGACTGAATGCGTGTAGGCGGGGACTTCAGTCCCCGACCGCTCGTGTCGTGATGCTTTGGGAGCACCAGCGTACATGCGATGGCCCCGACCGCTTACGTCGAGTTGTCGATCCTGAGGCGCACCTGCCGACTGTGCGTGCGGCCCGTCACGTCGCGGGCCTCGGCAGTGAGCGTGTACTCGCCGTTGGGCACGGTACGTGTGTCCCAACCATGCGGGACGCCGTTCGTGTCTCCCTGAAAGTAGTACGGCGTCTGCGTTTCGGTCGCGGTGATCGACTGCGGGCCGATCAGCGTGAACGTCACGCGCTGGATGCCCGCACCGCTGACCAGAGCAGCGATAGCGACTCGCCCGCCGAGCGTCTGCCCATCGGCGACGCCCGAGAAACCTGTCACCATCGGTCCGGCTGCCGGCGTTGGCGTGCGTGTGGCTGCTGGCGTGCGAGTGGGCGTCGCCGCGAGATTCGCAACGTGGATGCGAATCTCGGCGGCCCCGGTTCTCCCCGCGCCATCGACGGCGGTGGCCGTCAGGACGTACTGGCCGTCCGGATACTGGCGCGTATCCCAGCCGCGCGGCGTGCCGTTCGTGTCGCCCTGGAAATAGTAGGGCGCGGCAGTCTCGGCCCAGGTGGCCGGGCGCCCACCAGCCAGCGTGAACTCCACGCGCCGAACGTCAGCTCCGGCCACGGTCGCCTCGACGACGACGTTCCCGCGCAGGACGCCGCCATCGGCCGCACCGACGAATCCCGTGACGCGTGGCGCACCGGCGCCCGGCGTAGCGGTGGGCGTGCTGACGCGCGTCGGCGCGGGGGTGAGCGTTGGCCCGCCCGCGCCGACGCGCGTCACGACCATCGCCCAGTCTGCCGAGGCCTGGGACGGCGGCGACCCGAGGGCGACCTCGCCGCCACCGCTCAGGCGCGCTGCCGCCGAGTAGGCGCCGGTCCGTGGGTCGTACCAGCGGCGCTCGAACTCGCCGGCCGGCAGGCGCAGCCGCCCTGACGGACTGGCCGATGGCAGATAGATGGCGTAGACCTCACCGCCCTTTGCGAACACCTGCACCCCGCCGTCCGTCGTGGCGGCCCCGACCACCAGCGAATCGTCCGGCGACATCTCCCAGAACGGCAGCGCCTCGACAAACGCTCGCGCGTGGCGGCTGGCGGTCCACAGCGGTTCAATCGTCCGGAAGTCTTCGAGTGTTTGATCCTGACTGCCGACGTACCACTCAAGTGAACCGCCCGACAGCAGCGTCGGCCAGAGGATCTCGCGCCGTTGAGCCTCTGCGTTGGTCGGCGTGGACGAGCGGACCTCGTCCAGTGAGATGGGGATCGGCCGTCCGCTCGACGCCGTGCGACCACGCCACTCCTCGACCTCGTCGCCGTGCCGCGCGACCGACCCCGCATATTGCAGGGACGCGATCGAGAATCGCCGGTCGCCAACGAACGGCATCCAGGCTGTGTCGGGGTTGTTCCAGTGGTGGACGGTCACCGGGTGGTCGTACGGGTCCAGATCGGCGATGTACTGGGCGAACTCTTTCACACGCTCTGGAGCCAGCGGCAACTGGTGGTCGTACTCTTCTGTCACGTTCCAGATCAGCGCGTTGTGGTGGCCGAAACGAGCGACCATCTCTCGATAGAACAGCTTGCGCTCGACTCCGAGAGTGGCCGAATCCAGCTCGAGCTTGTTCGCCTCCTCGGCCTCGCCCAGCACCATGTGCAACGCGACACCTCGCCGCTGAGCATACTCGAAGGCGGTCTCCCACTGCCGGAGTTTGGCCAGGTCGTAGTGGCGGTTGTCGTTTGCCGCCGCGCCGGTCGGCACAATCGAGCCGGCGAACGGCCAGGTGTCGCGCGCGTCCCCGCCGACATTCATCGGCATGAAGTAGACGGCGTTGACGCCCTGGTTGGAGAGGTAGTTCAGCGCTCCGATCAGGCCCTTGCCGACGTCAGGACTCGACGACAGCAGGATCGGATCGCCGGCCCGCCAGTCTCGGACGTGCGGGGCGTAGGTGTGGTGGGCGGCCGGTGTGTTCGAGAAGCCTGCGTAGCCAAGCAGGTTCTCGGGGCTGTTGGCACCGGTCTTGATCCAATACGGCCCGTCGCGCAGCTTCAGGTAGTGGCCGCCGACGTACTCCAGGCGTCCAGACCGCAGGAAGCCTGGCGCAGCGGAGTCGCGTGGCGCTATCGAGATCGAGCCGGTGACGCCGTCGAAAGCGGCCGGCGTGCCGGCCGCCGCGTCGAGGCTCACGGCTACGTTCGGGCCGGCCCGAAACGACGCCCGGTAGCTCCAGGCACCACTCGCGTCTGGCGTAAACCGTGCGCGCCAGACCGCCCCGCTCGGGCCGCCGTTTCCGTCACCATCGAAGTAGCCCGGCACGCTGTAGGTCTTTCCAGATGGGCCTTGCAGATGAACGGTCAGGCGGTAGTCGAGGAACGGATTCGGTGCGCCGCCGGCCTGCGCGGCGGCCGGCCCCGCGAACGAGATGGTCAGCGGCTGCCACACCGTTCTGGGGCCGCTGACGGTGGGCAGCTCCGCTCCGATGACCGGGCGATTCTCCCAGGTCGAGGCGGCGAGGAAGCCACACAGAAGCGCGATGAGAGCGGCGAGTCGGTGCTGTCGGAGGCTTCGCGGCACAGCGGAAGAGATCGGCACCTGTACGCTCCGGCCGACTCCGACGCGGTGTCGGCCAACGAGGTACGGTCCCCGGCGACGCGGACCGTGCGGCCCGCCATGCCTGCACGATCCGCGCCAGGATCCGCGACGCCCCCGTCAGAACTGGAGGTCGCGGGTGTCGAACGGGCGCACTGGCGGCCCGCCGAGGATGCGGACGAGCACCGAGTTCAACGTTTCCGGCTCGCTGTCGAAGCCGCCGTGGGTCCGGCTCTTCGAGCAGTTGCCGGCCTCCTCGCTGGCCCCGGCGATCACCAGCGCCGCCCGGCCGTCCACGGTCCCGCCGAACAGCTCGGTCAGGTCGGCGTCGGCGCGCTCGCCGTCGACGTACCGCCGCATGCCCAGGAGCGGCGTCTCGCGCCCGTCCTCGAAGGCGTTACTGACGAGGTACAACAGCGACTTCCCATACGGCCCCAGGTCGTCGTCAAGCTCGCCCTTCTCGGACAGCAGGTAGAGGGTCGGCAGCGGGCACTCGCCATTGCGGATGCGCCGCAGCAGCAAGTGTTTGAACAGATCGGAACGGATGGCGGGCGCCATGAACTGCATCGTCTTGAAGGGCACGCCCAACTGCGACAAGTTCGCCACGGCGTGCGCCGCGTAGATCGATCCCGCACTGTGCCCGACGACGTGCAGCTCCCAGTCGTCGCGCTCCGCGTCAGGCACGCTGGCGATGGCCTCGCTCGCGTAGCGGTGGAGGATCTGCATGCCGCCGCGCCCATCCGGGTGGGTTGACGAGATCCGTGCATTCTCCTTCATCTCGGACCAGAGCCGCGTGCCCGGCCACGACGCCGTCTGCTCGATGGTCCAATCGCGGGCGTCGACCAGCCCTTCGCGGAAGCGGGCGAACCAGTTGCCGGCCCGCTCGTCCACGTCGGTGATGCAATCTTCGAGGATGCCGCGGATGGTGTCGTCCCAGTTCGTCTCCCACATGATGTGGATCGGATAGATCTGGTTGTCGCGCAGCACGTCGCCGAACGACACGATGCGCCGGGCCACGTCCGACTCGCTGTTCAGGCCGCCATGCAGGTAGAGCAGGATGCGCTTCTTGGCCCAGCCGGCCGTAGCAGCGGGGATGTATTCGCTGAAGAGCCGTTTCACGTCGTCTTCGGTCGTCCAGTAGTTGCCGCGATCCGACAGCTCGCCGTTGTTGCCGACGTCCACGACGTACGGCCGAATCTTCGCCAGCGGGATCGCCGGCGTCGCGCGCTGGAGGCCCGCTGATGTTGCCGCGCCGTCGGCGCTCTGCCAGAGGTCGACGTCGACCGGCACGCCGAGCTGTACCACCCAGACGTCGGTGGCGTGAAGCATGTAGTCCTCGTACGGCAGCAGCGCGAAGCCCTCCGCGCCCCAGTCCGTCCCCCACGAGTTCTGGATGACGAAGCCCTCGCGCGTGTAGCCGACGATGGCGACAGCGTGGCCGGCGTCGGCACGCCCGACCCGGCGGATGACGGGCAGCCGCCGCTTCACGGAGTTGCCTGAACCGTCATGGCAGGTGACTTCCCGCTCAATCGGCCCGGGCTCGGCCCAGCCCTCGTGCACCATCAGCGTCAGGTAGAGCACGCCCACCTCGGCCAGCGCGCAGTGAACGTCGCGCACGTCCCGGTGGCTGACCCGGTAGAACGCCCCGCCCGGGGTGGCCATCGCCTGCTGCGCCACGTCGGACGACAGGTGCTCCGGGCCGACCTTGTCGTCTGACCATGCCGTACGCGAGCAGACTCCGTGGCGGACCCAGCCCTTCATCGCCCCGCGCGCAGACGACCCCTCGTACGAGTCGCCCGGCCATTCGTCGTAGCGGCGGGCCATCTCGTAGAGCATGCGCGGGCTGACCTGCTCGCCGGCCCGACCCTGCTGCGCCAGCAGGAAGTTGATCACCGCCGCCAGCGCGAAGCCGGTGCAGGCGCCATCCGTCCCCTGGTCGAGGATCTCCTGACCGAGTGCGCTGTTGACCAGCTCGGCCGGCAGCGAGCTGAGCCGTGGACGGTACAGGTAGTCGCGGGCATCCACGCGGTCGGGCATGGCGTCGAGCCGTCTGCCCATCTGCCGGTCGGCGGTGGCGTCGCGCGGCTCCGGCCGGCGCTCGGCGGCCTCCGGGCGCGTCGCCAGCGGTTCGACGGCCCTCGCCGGCGGCGCTCCAGAGCGCGCGCCACGTGGTCCCGATCTCGTACGTCTCCTGCCGCTTCGCTCCGCCATCGCCGTTCCTCCCGAACGCCGCTCACCTACTCGGAGCGGCCTACCGGTGAGTACCCGTACGGCGGGCGCATCGACCGTCCAGGCCCGCCTGCTCTGTCAGTGTCGGGCTGGCCGGCCGGGCGTGCGTGCGGGAGAGTACGCAGCGACCCCCGCATCACGAGTGACGCGGGGGCCGCGAGCGTGTGGAGGAGATCGGTGGGTCAGGCGGGGATCGGGTTAGCCTGCGTCAGGCCCAGGATCTCGTCGATCTCCGCCTGGTAGACGTAGGCCCGCATCGAGACCATGTCGTCCAGCGTCACGGGGCGGCCGAGGCGGCCAGCCTCGAACGGTGCGTAGGTCAGAGCCACGTCCGCGCGGCCTTGTTCGCCGGTCATCTCCGGGGCGCGGCCGGTCCGCACACACTCGCCAAGCTCATGGTACTCCGAGGCCAGGATCTTCGAGTCGGTGTCCACGAACGGGAAGCTGTACGTCCAGACGCGCTCGCCGCCGAACAGCTCAGACGCGATACCGTTCAGGCGGTAGCTCGGCGCGAAGTCGAGGATGCGCTCGTCCTTGACGATCGTGCCGTCGCTCAGGGTCAGCTCGACGGGGTTGCCATTCCGGCTGCCGAACACCTGCAGCGACCCCTTCGAGCCGTACACCAACCGCTCGTTCTTTCGCATGCCATGGCCGGAGTGATCGTCGATCCACTGGCCGACGGCCCCGCTCTCGAACGTGATCTGGGCGTAGAGGGCATCGTCGCCGGTCGGCTCGATAGTGTCCGGCATCGTGGCGAGGTAGCCGCCGTAGAAGCCGCCCGGGCCGGTTGAGTCGGTCTTGTGGCGGATCTTCTCATGCAGCCGCGTCTGGCCCCAGACGGATGCGAACTCACCCATGTAGAAGCGGATCAGGTCGGCCTCGTGGACGCCGGCGTCCACCGGCATCGACGCCGTGTGCTTCATGTGCCGCCAGGGCGTCATCGAGATCTTGTCGCTGCCGCCGATGGTCGTCTGGATCAACAGGCGCGGCGTCCCGATGGCCCCGTCATGGATCAGCGCGCGCGCCAGCCGGTGGATCGGGTCGCGACGGAAGTTCTCGGCCACCGACAGGACTTTGCCGGTCCGCGCCGCTGTCTCGATCATCAGGTTGCAGCCCCGCATCGACACCGCGATGGGCTTCTCGACCATCACATGCAGGCCGGCCTCCAGACAGGCGATGGCCACCGAATGGTGAAAGCCGCTCTCAACGGTAACATCCGCGGCCTCGAGCTCGGGCATCTCGCGGGCCATCTGAGCGATGTCCGTGAACACGCCGGGGCGTGTCCCGAGTAGCTGCTCGGCCTCGTCGGCCAGCAGGTTCGCCTGCTCGGCCTTCAGGTCGCAGACGGCGACCAGTTCCATGTTGCACTGCGACGACCTGTACAGTTCGGCCATGCCGCGCAGGTGCCGGCGGCCCATCCCGCCACACCCGACAGCGGCGTACTTGACTCTCGGCGCCATGCTGCCTCCCACTGCCGTCTGGGATCCCAGCGGCCCCGTAGTATATCGCGGGCCGCCCGCTCAGCCACGCCGATGCACGCCGGCGGCCTGGAACGCCGCCGCCAGCACCGCGTACGACTGCACGGCCGCGGCCGTCGGATCGAAGCCCGGCCGCCGCTGCACGCGCAGGCTGATCTCGACGCAGACCGATCCCGCGTAGCCAGCCGCCTTCAGCACGCGCAGGAAGCGCACGTAGTCGAACTCGCCATCGCCGGGCACGGCGAACTGGTAGTCTGGCTGCTGGCCGCGCTCGTCTTTGACCTGCGCCAGCACCATGAACCCGCCCAGTTGGGCCACCACGTCCTCGACGTGCATGCCCTGCACCGAGAAATCGTTGATGTCGAGGGTGATGCCGAGGTTCGGCCGCGCAACGGCCGCCACCAGCCCGGGCACCTTGTCGGGCGTATCGAGGGCGCCATCCATGTGCGGCTGCAGGGCGACCCGGACGCCCCGGGCGGCCGCGTAGTCGCAGAGGCGGCCCAGCCGGTCGAGCGCCTGCTCGCGCCGCTGCTCCCACTCGCCCGATGCGCCGCCGATGTAGGTGTCGACGGCTGGCGGCCCCTCCCGCCCGGCCCACTCGACGGCCAGATCGACGGTGTCGGTCAGGTTCTGCCAGTTCTCGGCGAACTCGTCGGCGTCGTCGGCCAGCAGGTCGGTGTTGGCCGCCACGGCCACCAGCGGCAGATCGTACTCGGCCAGCAGCTGCTTGATGCGGCGGCGACGGGCCGGCGTCAGCAGATCGACGCCGTCCCGCCAGCCCGGCACCACGGCAAGCTCTACACAGTCGTACCCGATGCCGGCCAGCAGTGGGATGGCCTCTTCGGCCCGCATGGTGACCGTGCTCCAGGTGGTGAATCCGAGTCGCATACGCCGCGAAACCCAGCGCTCCTTGCGCGCGTGCTGTCCGACCGTCGCCGTGCCCATGATGCTGCTTTCCGCGGATTGACGGCCACCCGGGCGAGTGGCGAACCGGCCGCGGCGTCGGAATCGTCCGGCAGCGACGTAGACAGCGTGCCCGTTGGCGGCTACACTCCCGACAGGGATTCCAGATTCCTTGCGGGAGGGTCGTCCTGAGCAGAACGCCGCTGGCCCCGATAACGTATCGCACCCTGAACGACATCGTGACCGAGCAACTTCGCGATGCGATCCTCAGCGGACAGTTTCCTCCAGGCGCAACCCTCAATCAGCGTGACATCGCCGATCAGCTCAGTGTGAGCCGCATGCCCGTTCGCGAGGCGTTTCGCGCCCTTGAGCTCGAGGGGCTGATTCGCGGACTGCCTCGTCGCAAGGCCGTCGTGGTCACGCTGCAGCCTGAGGACGTGGCCGACATCTACGACATCCTCGCCACGCTCGAAGGGCGGGCCGCCGAGCGCGCGACGCCGCTGCATGACACGGCGTCGGTCGAGCGCGTCCGTACCGTGCTGGCCGACCTGAACGCGAGCCCCGACGATCCGACTCGTCTGCTGGACCTGGACGATCAACTGCACCTGGAGATCTACCAGGCGCAGCGGACGCGCAGCACGCTGGTCATTCAGACCCACCGCAACGCGCTGCGCACACAGTTGATCTCGACGGGGCTGGTCGTCGAGCGCCGCCGCGCCGCCGAGGCTGAGCATGCGCTGATCGTGACGGCCCTCGAAGCGCGCGACGCTGGCGAGGCCGGCCGGCAGACCGTCGCCCATCTGCAGGCCGAAGGCCGCGAGCTGGTGGAACGGCTGATGGGGCACGCGTCGTAGGATCACGACAGGCCGACGACGGCCAGAGGCAGCGTGGGGGCTTGTCCCCCCGCTGCACGTCCTGGCGGCACGACGCTCCTGAGAGCCTACCCTGACGATCCGACCAGGCTCCGGCCGGCCGCGAGCGCCTCGCGCAGCTCGCGCTGGAAGTTCGGCATCACGCCGACCGGCACGTGAATCATCACCGGGCCATCCTCGGTCATCGCCTCGCGCAGGGCGCCGGCCAGGGCATCCGCGCCGTCCGCCCGGACGCTCGGCATCCCGAACGTCTTGCCGAGGTCGGCAAAGCTCGGGTTCCTGAGGTCCGAAGCGATGGTGTGGCCGTTGAACGACTCCTGCTGGATGCGGCGAACGTTGCCAAACGCCCCGTCGTCGAACACCACGATGGTCACGCCGATATTGTGCTGGACGGCCGTCGCCATCTCCTGCACGTTGAACATAAAGCCGCCGTCGCCGCTAATCGAGATGACCTTTCGGTCCGGGTTCCCGACCTTCGCCCCGAGCGCCGTCGGGAAGCCGTAGCCGAGCGTGCCCTGATAGCCAGAGGTCACGTAGGTGCGCGGCCCGTAGATCGGCAGGCCGGACCGCGCCCAGTACGCGACCTGCGTGCTCTCGTCCACGAAGATGGCGTCGTCGGGCGCCGAGTTGCGGAGCGCCAGTCCCAGCGAGGCCTGCGGATTGACGGAGTTGAGGGTATCGCTGAGGATCTTCTTGATGCCGGCCAGCTCCTCGCGGCGCGAGTCACGCGAGACGTTGTGCCTCCCGATGGACTCGGCAAGCTGCGCCAGGGCCAGCTTCGCGTCGGCGGCGATGGCGACCGTCGGGACGATCGTCCGGCTTAACTGCGTCGGATCGGCGTCGATGCGGATGACCGATGCACCGACCGCCGGCTTCATCGGGACGCTGCCGAATCCGAGCGCCCGCGTCCCGACGGCGAGCACCACATCTGAGGTGGGCAACAGCTCGGTCAGGGCCAGCTGCACCGCCGCCAGCGGATGCTGATCCGAGAGTGCGCCGCGACCGTTCGGCGTCATCACCACCGGCGCGTCGAGCAGCTCGGCCACTGCCCGCAGGTCGTCCCAGCCTTCGGCCGACATCACGCCGCCGCCAGCCAGGATCAGCGGTCGCCTGGCCCCACCGAGCAGCGTCGCGGCCTGCTCCAGCAGCGCCGGATCGCCCGGCGATTTGTCCACCGGCAGCGGGTTTCGCAGCTCGACATCCGCCTCCCAGCCGAGCACGTCCGGCGGGACCTCGATCTCGACCGGCCGTGGCCGGCCGCTCCGCAGCTGCCGGAACGCCTCGTGGACGACGATGGGCACCTCGTTCGGCGTCATCGCGCGGGCGTTCCACTTGGTGATGTGGCTGAGCATCCCGAGCTGGTCGTACACCTCGTGCAGGACGCCGCGCCCGATGTCGATCAACTCGGACTGGATCTGCCCGGTGATGCAGAGGACCGGCGAGTTGGTCGCGTAGGCCGTAGCGATGGCGCTGGCGGCGTTGAGGACGCCCGGCCCCGGCACCACCACCGAGATGCCGACCTTGCCGGTCGTGCGGGCGTAGCCGTCCGCCATGTAGGCCGTTGCCTGCTCGTGCCGCGTATGGACGACGTTGATGCTCGCGCGCTCGGCGTAGAGCGCGTCGAACAGGTAATCGAGCTGAATGCCCGGCAGCCCGAAGACGGTATCGACTCCCTCGCGCTTCAGCGACGCGACGAGCGCCTGCCCGCCGGTCATTCGCGGCATGGTGTCCCTCCTTGTCCAGCGTCCGGCCGACAGCGGCCGGAAGGAGAGCATGATAGCGGCTCCGTCAATTGGGGGGCGGGCCGGCACAACGTCGGACGGTCTGCCACCCGGTGTTCCCCGCCGAACACCTGCGACGTTCGCTGTGGAACCATGTTGTTTTGATATCGGATCAACTATTAAGGGAAACTGGGAGGGACGTCGGCGCGCGGCGACCTGTCAGGGGCGTGCTGACGAAGTGGAAGGGGACATCGAACATGGCGACCTGGACACCAGACCCGAGCTTCTACCCGTCGCCGAAGATGGCGATGGACGCGCCGCGCGAAGAGCTGGCGTATGTCGCGATTCTGAACCCTGCCGGGAGCAACAGGCCGGACGCGCTGGCCGTCCTGGACGTCGATCCGGCCTCGGGTTCGTACCGGCAGACGGTCGGGCGGCTCGATCTCCCGAACATCGGCGACGAGCTGCACCATTTCGGCTGGAACGCCTGCAGCGCCGCGCTCTGCCCGAACATGCCGCATCCGCACGTCGAGCGGCGCTACCTGCTGGTGCCGGGCCTGCGTTCCTCGCGCATGTACATCGTGGACACACAGCCCGACCCGAAGCATCCGAAGATCGTCAAGACCATCGAGCCGGACGAGCTGAAGGCGAAGAGCGGCTACAGCCGCCCGCACACGATCCACTGCGGGCCAGATGCCATCTACGTGAGTGCGCTGGGTGCGCCCGACGGAAATGGCCCCGGCGGCATCTTTCAGATGGACCACAGTACGTTCAACATCACCGGCCAGTGGGAGAAGGATCGTGGGCCGCAGCAGCTGGCCTACGACTTCTGGTGGCACCTCGGGCACGACGTGATGATCACCAGCGAGTGGGGCACGCCGAACATGGTGGAGAACGGCGTCAACCCTGAGTTGCTGCTGGGCGCGAAGTACGGCCACGCGCTGCACATCTGGGACATGCGAAAGCGCACCCACCTGGAGACGCTCGACCTCGGGGCCGAGCACCAGATGGTGCTGGAGATCCGCCCGTCTCACAACCCGAACAACCAGTACGGCTTCGTGGGCGTCGTGACGAGCCTCGCAGACCTCTCGGCCTCGATCTGGCTCTGGCACCGCGAGAACGGCACGTTCAAGATCCAGAAGGTCATCACCATTCCCGCCGAGCCGGCCGACGCCTCGGTCCTGCCGCCGCTGCTGCAGGGGTTCGGCGCGGTCCCGCCGCTGGTGACGGACATCAACCTGAGCCTGGACGACAAGTTCCTCTACGTCTCCTGTTGGGGCACGGGCGAGTTCCAACAGTACGACGTCTCGGACCCGTTCAACCCGAAGCTGACGGGGTCGGTCCACCTGGGCGGCATCGTGCGGAAGGCCGGGCACGGCAACAAAGCCGAGCTGAACGGCGGCCCGCAGATGGTCGAGGTCAGCCGCGACGGCAAGCGCGTCTACCTGACGAACTCGCTGTACGCCGCCTGGGATACCCAGTTCTACCCTGGCGGCATCGACGGGTGGGCGGCGCTGCTCCACGCCGACTCGAATGGCGGCCTGACGGTCGATCCCGAGTTCCTGATCGACTTCGGCAAGGAGCGCCCGCACCAGGTGCGCCTGCAGGGCGGCGACTCGTCGTCAGATTCGTACTGCTTCCCAAGCTAGTGCCGACGATCGTGGATCGTGGATCGTGGATCGTGGATCGTGGATCGTGGATCGTGGAAGCATGCTGCCTGACATGCGCCGCACGCTCATAGCAAGCACGCAACTCTCTATTGTCGTCCTGAGCGCAGCGAAGG